>CAZQIT010000085.1:0-9402 GCA_964592995.1 uncultured Nitrospirota bacterium
GCGATATCCCCTGTCTGCCGTCCAATCCGAGGCGGATCAAGGGGCTGGCCAATTTGCTAAACCGGTTTTCTGGCCGGCTGCCGCAGCAGCACGGGGAACCGGAGAATAAACGGATGATCCGCGAGGCTAGGTGGATGCTGATTGTGGCCTACGTCTATCAGTTTCACCATGATCTGTTTCGGTTTTGAGAGTGATCCAAAGGTGTATGATGTGCTTCTGGAATGGGTTCGACGGGAGAATCTTGATCTTAAAGAGGAGCCGCTCAAACCCATCTTGGACCGGTTGCAACGCGCGGTGTTTATTAAGAAGGAAGGCACCGGAGACAGCATTGCATATGAGATCAACAGCGCGTTCCCCGATCCGGCAAATAGCGGTGTTTTTTGGATTCAACAATTGATTCACGAGGGATCCATCGAGGTGGAGACAGAACCCGTACTCCCCACGGAACAAGGGGGCCAGAAGGCGATCTCACTGGCACAAAAAATTCATAAACGCTATGTGCTCGGCCTCACGGAGACGCCGCCTGCAATAAGGTCAGGGGTATCGGCATGACAATCGTAATGCCCGAAAAACATCGGCTCGACAAAGGGGTAGGGGCGAGAGGTCCTGCGCTCCTACCCCAGCCCCCGCAGGCACCGGACTGCGACCGTTTCACGAAATTGGAGCGCGACTCGGTCCTGTGGGTCTATCTGAAAAGCGTGATTGAGTGGCACGGTTACATGCGCTTCGTCAGCCTGCCGCACCTGAAAGACAACCCGGACGTGGTCATCAGTCGGCTGTTTGTCGAGCCTTCTCTTTCGCTGCGCCCGCTTTCCTCCGATGCGCCGCAGGAGGATCAGAAAGAAGTGCGAGCCGCCGCGCGTAAGGTGATTGAGGAGAACCCCCGTTTGGTGATTCTGGGTGATCCTGGGGGCGGGAAATCAACACTGGTGAATTGGCTGGCCTGGAGCTTGGCTAAATATCCCCTGTCGGGGTCTGAACCGCTTTCAGGTCTGATCCCGCTGCCGATGATACTGCGTGAGTTACCCATCGGGCCGACGGTCACCTGGGACAGCCTGCTTTCCGCTTGGCTTTCGCATCTTATGTGCAAGCCGCTTGAGAAAAATAAGGTGGTGGTCGAGGGGTGGCTTGCTACAGGCCAGGCGTTTGTCATGTTGGATGGCTTGGATGAAATTGGCAATATCAATACAAAGATGGCACTCCGCGAAGCGGTTTTTGAGGGTATGAATTGTTATCCCAAATGCCGTTTTCTGCTGACCTCCCGCATTATTGGCTATGATCAAATGGTGTTTGATCGGATTGTGGACGATCCACCTGCGGACAAAAAAGAGATACAACGGGAAATAGCTGGTTTTTCCGCCATGCCGACTACCAATCGAGAGACGCAGGTTACGGCGCTGTATTTTGTCGCCCCATTTGACGATGCGCAGGTTTCTGCATTTGCCCACAACTGGTTTAACGAGCGGGAGTCGGGGCGGGAGCGAGCCTATGCGGGGGCCACAAACCTCCTTTCGGCCATCCGCAGCCACCCGACCACCACCCGCCTAGCCCGCACGCCCAGCCTGCTGACGATGATGGCCCTGATCTATCGCGTCAAGGCGCGGCTGCCGAATGGGCGAACGCTGCTCTATAACCAGATCGCCGAGGCCTATCTGCAATCTATTGACACCTATCGGGGGATTCATGAGTTGGAGTATCCACTGGAGCAAAAACAGCGGTGGCTTGCTCGGGTTGGTTTTGAGATGCAGCGGCGTCGGGCAGATGCAAAACAAGGGAACGAGACCCGGGAGATTTTGGTTTCAGGGAAGCGGGTGCGCGGATGGATTGCCGAGGCGATGGCCGAGTCGGGTTATGGACGGGACGAAACGACGGCGGGGGCGTTGGTGGATCACATTGGGCGGCGCAGCGGCCTCCTGCTGCCGCGCGGGGAGGATCAGTTTGCCTTCATGCATCTGTCGTTTCAGGAATACTTTGCCGCCTGCTACATTGAAGAGAGGATCACATCGCGGCGGTGGTCTCAAGACCGCACCGAACTCTGGGAGGGACTGAATCGCCAAACCTTTCACACACTCGCCCGCGAAACCGCATGGCGTGAAACGCTCATCTTTCTCGCCGAACGGCTGGCCCAGCACCGCGAACAGTTTGAGGCCTTTCTGGATGACCTGTTTGGTCCGGAGTTTAATCAAATCAATCCGGAAAACAGGGATGCCGAACCGGCGGCCGTCCTTTTGGCTACCCTCGCCGTCAATCCCCATACGGGTTTTGAAACAAAACTGCGCCGTGAGGCGATTGCCGCCTGTTGGAAATGGACGTTCCGACAGGGAGAGAAGTCGGGAACGGTAGGGCTTAACACAGCAATACCCACACTTTTCCACAGTGGAGTCTCACAGATTGGGACGGTCTGGGAAGAACTGAATAAAGAGTGATCTGTGGAATCTTGACCTGTCCTGGACGCAAGTGGTAGACCTCCAACTCTTGGCGGGTCTTGAGAAGTTGGAGATGCTCTACCTATTCGGGACACGGGTGACGGACGAGGAGATTGAGCGGTTTCACAAGGAAAGAGAAAAGAGGGGGCTGGGAAAAGTCCAAGCGATATGGAATCCTTTTTTTTAAAAGAAATGGTACAGCGCGCCCTCGCGGAAGACCTGATGTATGGCGACCGGACGACGGAGGCGCTCTTTCCGCATCCGATTCGCGCCGTCGGACATCTGATTGCAAAAGAGGAATTGGTCGTTGCGGGCATTAACATCCTGCAGGCTGTTTTTCAAAATCTGGATTCGGAGGTGCGTCTGGACATTGAAGTGCCCCCCGGACAGGTTGCGCCTGCGGGGACCCGCCTCGCGCGTCTTGTGGGTGACGGAAGAGGCTTGTTGAAAGGGGAGCGCACCGCACTCAACTTCCTTCAACATCTCTCCGGCATTGCCACCCACACCCATCGTTTTGTGGAGCGCATCGCCGGAACGGGCGCAAAAATTGTCGATACACGCAAAACGACCCCCGGTTTACGGGCGCTGGAAAAAGAGGCGGTGCTGCTGGGCGGAGGATGGAACCACCGATTTCATCTGGGCGATATGGTATTGATTAAAGACAATCACATCGCCCTCGCGGGGGGCATCATCAATGCGATCCATCAGACGCGCATCTCGCTATCCCATCCGTTAAAAATAGAAGTTGAAACCACGACCCTGACCGAAGTCAAACAGGCCATCACCGGTGGCTGTGATATCATCATGCTTGATAATATGGACATTCCAGCCATAAAACGGGCCGTCGCTCTGATTCGACATCAGGCCCCTTCAATCACGATTGAGGCGTCCGGAGGCGTTCACCTGGACAACGTGGCTTCTATCGCCCGATGCGGCGTGGACATGATTTCCATCGGCGCACTGACGCACTCCGCGCCCGCAGTCGATATCAGTATGGAGATTACCGCCGAGGGAGCATGATATGAAGGACGTAATACTGGAAGTGAGGGATGTGTCAAGCGATCCGCCGTCCGCAGAACTGCCGTACGCTGGATTGGACATGGAGGCCATCAAGACGCACTGCAAGCAACATCCGAAGGTGCGCGAATGGATCCGGGAGATATTCTTTTTTGATCGACTGGGTTCGACCAATCGCACCGCCCTCGAAATGGCGTCGATGGGGATGCCGGGGGGGATCGCTATTTTTGCCGAGTCCCAAACAGAAGGCCGGGGACGCTTGGGGCGGAATTGGTTCTCCCCCGAAAATGTCAATCTGTACCTCTCCCTTTTTTTGATGCCACATCAACCGGCGCGCACCTTTCATCTTTTTGCCCTGGCGACCGCAGCCGCACTGGTTCAGGCCATCCAGGCGGTTGCCCCGTGCAGGGTGCAGATCAAATGGCCCAACGATATTGTGATCGACGGACGGAAGATCGCCGGTATTTTACTGGAGTCGGTAACAACCGGCGGACAGACCCCGCCCCTGGTCATTGGAATGGGCATCAACGTCAATGTGGACGATTTTCCACCGGAGCTTCAGCGCACCGCGACGTCGCTGAAAATCGCCACGGGGCGTGTGATCGACCGAAGTGATTTGGCGCGGGGGGTGCTCAGCGCGCTTTCTGAGCAATATGCCCGCCTTCAGGAACCAGACCCGTTTCGTCATCTGATTGAAACGGTCAGACCCATCTGTCGGACGCTGGGGAAGCGGGTGCGTGTTCGCACCCCACGGAATACGTTCGAGGGCTGGGCCGACGATATTGGGCGGGATGGATCACTGGTCTGTCGCCTAGGCGACGGAAGTATTCGTAAGATCGTCCTGAGCGACATCACCCACCTGCGCGAAGTGGAAGAAGATGCCCCTGGCTCAAAAAATACTTCTGGCCGTTGACATCGGGAACACCCAGATTACGTTGGGTCTGTTTCAATCCGAGCCGTTGATTGCGAGGTGGCGCATTGCGACGGACGTACACAAGACATCCGACGAATACACCCTGCTGCTGGCGGCCCTGATCCGCGCTCAAAATGTGGAAAAAGTCACGGACGCAATCCTGGTCAGTGTCGTCCCCACCCTCACGCCAACAATGAACACCGCCCTCCGAAACGCCTTTTCAATAGACGCCCTGATCGTCACCCATCGCCTAAAGACCGGCCTTCAGATTCGATATGCAGCACCGGAGGAGTTGGGCACAGACCGGATTGTGAATGCCGTGGCGGCCTACCATCTGTATGGAGGGCCGATCATCATCGTGGACTTTGGCACGGCCACCACCTTCTGTGCCGTGTCCGAATCGGGAGATTATCTGGGGGGCGCCATCGCACCGGGACTTGCGACATCGGCGGAGGCGTTGTTCACACGCGCATCCCAACTGCCGCGCGTGGCGTTGCGCAAACCCAAACAGGCCCTCTGCACCGATACGGTGACTGGCATGCAGTCGGGCATTCTGTTCGGATATGTCGGGCTGGTCAATGAAATGATTCAGCGCATCCGGGACGAGATGGGGTGGGTAGCGAATGTGATCGCCACCGGCGGCCTGTGTGAATGGATCGCGCCAGAGTGTAAAAGCATCTCACATATCCAACCCAACCTGACGCTGGATGGACTGAGATTACTCTACGATATGAATCACTCTGACTGCCCAGGACGGAGCGGTTCGTGACACAACTCACAGTGAAAAGCGTCCGGATCGTTGTGGTGGCGGCACTCAGGACAGCCCAGATAACGGGGCTGTGTGGAAGGAAATTCGGTCAGGCATTTGTCGCACCAGGGGACGTCCGGATCATTATCATGGCCGCACTTGAGACATCGCATAAAACCAACCTCCATCTGCTTCGAAAACGAAACAGCCGACCTCCCTCATCCTCGGAAAGTCGGCTGTCTGTCGAAAAGTTTCTTTGAGGAGATGCGCTATGCGGTTACGCCGCCGATGCCCACGATGGAATCTTTGAAGCCGACATTGCGAATTTCAAAGGGGTTGTCCACTTCGTTGATCGGAACCATCTTGATGGCGTGATGTTTGGCAAGGTCGTCACAGACGCCGACACAGATTTCGCACCCCTTGCAGCGATCAGCGGCAACGTAGGCCGTCGCCCGCACCGAGTCGTAAAGGATGGTGTTGGACTCCGGACAGAACTGGGTGCATAGACGGCACCGCGTGGCGCCACAAATCTCGACATCAATATCAGCAACAGCGTACATAGGCTCCCCCTCTTAATTTACGGTCATCCAAACAAATCGTCCACCCGCATGGACCAACCTGGTGTTTAATTTCATAAATGAGCGATTGTATTCTGTTCCTCGGTTCCAATCCCACCACTACCTCCCCTTGCCCCTCCTTGTAAAGGAGGGGATTCCTCCCCTTTGCAAGGGGAGGTGAGGAGGGGTAGAAAGTATCGCAAACGTTTGTAACTAAACACTACCACTTTGAAATTGACATGAAAATTGCGGTGGTGGGTGGTGGGAGTTGGGGGACGGCACTGGCCGATCTCTTGGCCAGAAAAGGAGATGCGGCCGTCCCACCCGTGGCGGTTTCGCTCTGGGCCTGGGAGAAAGAGGTGGTGGATGCGATTGGTCTGCGGCATGAGAATGTCGTCTATCTGCCCGGCATCCCGCTTCCTGCGCGCCTTTCCGCAGACGGGGAGATAGAGGCCGTTTTATCGGGGGCAAAATGGGTCCTGTTTGCCGTTCCTTCTCATGCCGCGCGCGAGGTCTTGACGCGGATGCGCCCCTTCCTGCGGGAGGATACGCCCATTATTAGCGCCACGAAGGGGATCGAAGGGAAGAGCCTGTTGTTCACCTCCGAGGTGATGCGCGAGGCGTTGGGACGCAGCACGACGGATCAAATTGCCGTCTTATCCGGGCCCAGTTTTGCCCAAGAGGTGGCCCGTTCTCATCCGACGGCGGTCACCCTCTCTGCATCCAACCTGCGTCTTTCGGCCCGCGCCCAAAAAGTGTTCTCTACGCCGACTTTCAGGCTTTTCCTGAATTCGGACATGATCGGGGTTCAGGCGGGGGGCGCCCTCAAGAATGTAATGGCCCTGGCTGCGGGCATTTCGGACGGCCTGGGATTTGGTTACAACACCAAGGCGATCCTGATGGCGCAGGGACTTTCCGAAATGGCGCGACTGGGCGTGGCCATGGGGGCTGAGCGCAGCACATTTTTCGGTCTCTCCGGCATGGGAGACCTTTTTCTGACGTGCAGTGGCGCCCTTTCACGAAACCGCGAGGTGGGACAGAAGCTGGGGGAGGGGATGTCCCTTGCGAAAATACAAGCGGGAATGAAAAGCGTGGCAGAGGGGGTCTACACAACGGAATCGGCCTATGCCCTGTCCAAACGGTATCGTATTCAAACCCCGATCATTCGAGAGACCTACCGCATTCTGTTTGAAGAAAAGCCCCCGAAACAGGCGATGCTGGACTTATTAAAACTGGCACGCGGACGGGAGTTGTAGGGGTGCTTGCGCACGGCAATACCCCACCTAACCTCCCCTTGAAAAGGGGAGGAATTCCCTCCTTTACAAGGAGGGGCAAGGGGAGGTAGCGGTGGGATTGGGAACTGAGGAACAGAATAAAATCGCTTATTTATGCAAGTAAGTACTTGGCCCATCATATTCTGAATTGAGGAGACAAATGAGATATTTCTATTATGTGTTCCTGATTTTGTTAATCTCCGGCCATGCCTATGCCGAATCCGGAAAAGCACCGGTGAAACCTTCCGCAGCGCCTCCGCCCAAGCCGATGGCGCCCATTGTCAAGGCGCCCGAAATCCCGAAGGAACGCGTCCAGGGACCTGGCGAAGTCATTCCTTCCCTGGGGAACAGTCATATACAGTCGCTTGAAACACCCCATCGGCCCTACAATAGCAAGCCTCCCACCTCCGGCCCACATCTTCCGCAGGTGGCCCGCTGGGGGATTTACGGGCAGCCGATCCCCAATGAATTACAGGTACACAACCTGGAGGATGGCGGCGTTCTGATTCAGTATGACTGCAAGAACTGCGAGGTGCTCATCCAAAAACTGGAAGCGTTGGCAAAGGCGTATTACAAAAAGGCTGAAGAAGAGAAAAAGAAGGGCGGTTTCAGCCGATACCAGCATATTGTCGTGGCCCCCTATCCCGGTATCGGCGCTCCGATTGCCCTGACGGCTTGGACACGGATTGACAAAATGTCGGATTTTGATGAGGCCCGGATCCGGCGATTTGTGGAAGCCTATGTGGGGGTTGACCACCACCCACGGGCAAAATAAAGGGAGAGAGCGATGACGCGTGTGGCAATTATCGGGGCCGATCGGGCCAGTTGCACGTTATTGGAGATGATTCATAACGACCCGGTAATCAGCGTTCGGGGCATTGTGGACCCGGACGTGACGGCACCCGGGATTGTCCTGGCCAAAACGCTGGGCATCCCCACCGCAACGGATGGGGCGGCCTTTCTTAAAAAATCAAAAAAGCGTCTTGACATCATTGTCGATCTAAGCAAATCGGTTGAAATGTCGCGTATCGTACAGGACTATCGCAACGATGAGGTGGCGGTGCTCAGCGGGCGCTCGGCCGGGCTGATTCGTGCGCTTGTCGGAGGACGAGGACGGGGCAAAAATCAGGAGGACTCCGACAAACTCCTGGCGGCCTATCAATCGGTTTATAAGCTCAGCGTCGAGCTTTCTTCCAGCAACTATATCCCCACCCTCTACGCCACCGTGATCGACTATGCCGCTGATTTGACCGATATGCCTGCGGCCAGTCTGGCGATCTTTGAGGAACAGAAGGGGGAGATGACGATGGTGGCCTCCAAAGGTTTTTCAAAGGGATTTGAGCAGACCTATCGATGGCAGGTCCGGCAGGGGGGCCTCACGGCCCATATTCTCAACCAGAACGGCCCCTTTGTGATTGATGATTTCAAGCAATATCCGCAATTTGACAACCCCATTTTTCTGGCTGAGAAGATCCGGGCGATGGCTGCCGTCCCGTTGTCGGCGGATGGAAGACTGATCGGTATTCTCTATGTCAACGATTTTAAAGCGCGCGCGTTTTCAAAACTTTCGACGTCGATCCTGAAGCTGATCGCGACCATTACGGCCGCCCTCATCCAGAAGGCAAAAATCATGGAAATGACCCAATTGATTGCCATTACGGATGAACTGACCGGCCTGTATAATCACCGCCACTTTGTATCGCGGCTCTCTTCCGAAATTGCCCGAGCGGCCCGCTATCGCCACCCTCTGACGCTGGCCATGCTGGATATTGATCATTTTAAAAGCTACAACGATCGGTACGGACACCTGGAGGGGAATCGGGTGCTTCAGTGGTTTGGAAAAATCATCAAGACCCACCTCCGTGAGGCCGATATCCCGGCGCGCTATGGCGGGGAGGAGTTCTCAATCATCATGCCGGAGACTTCCATGCAGGAGGGGAAGGCATTGGCCGAACGACTGCGAAAGACAGTCGAAGAGACCCTGTTCAACACACTCGATGTATCACCGGCGCGAAAAATTACCGTCAGCATCGGCATTGCCGCGTTTCCGGGGGATGCGACCTTGTTGCACGGCTTGGTTGAGTCCGCAGATCGGGCGCTCTACCGCGCCAAAGAGATGGGGCGCAACAAAGTCTGTCTGGCCTCCGAAAATGCCACGCCTAAAAAAACAGGGATACCGGATGAGACCCATTAGGCCTATCCAGGAATAACATCCGCATTCCCCCGTGGAATAAAAGAAGGCGCCCTTCCCCCCGTTATGATTTTGCCGGGGGAGGGGCGCCTTCTCTCTGTTGGGCGCCGGAGATTTGGCAGTCATTCGTGGTTGCGTGGTTGCGTGGTTGGAATGGTGTCAGGCTTGAATCGCCCTTAATCGCGTTCGGGCGCATCCATTTTGCCCATGGCCGCATCTTTTGCGGGGGCTGCCGCCGTGACCGACATGGCATGGCCATCATGATTTTCAACTTCC
>CAZQIT010000086.1:0-5078 GCA_964592995.1 uncultured Nitrospirota bacterium
TGAACCGAGGCGAGACCGGCCAATATGAGGTGACGACTTTCGGTGGCGAGTCCGTTCGGGCCTTCGTTCCCATGCCGCTCCCTCCGATCCCGCCGCTTTCGATGGATGGCGCGTTGCAGCCGCTGTTCGAATCTGCGGTGCTGGCCCTCGGTCGGCTCGACAGCGTCTCGGCGTTGCTGCCGGATGAGTCACGCTTTCTCTACCTCTACACGTACATCCGCAAGGAAGCGGTGCTCTCGTCCCAGATTGAAGGGACGCAATCGTCGCTCTCCGACCTGATGCTCTTTGAACTGGACGAAGCGCCCGGCGTGCCGCTCGACGACGCGGTGGAGGTGTCGAATTACGTCCGGGCGATAGACCACGGTCTGGCCCGGCTGCGAGAGGGGTTCCCGCTTTCCAACCGGCTGATCCGCGAGATTCACGGCGTGTTACTTTCGCGCGGGCGTGGCAGTGGCCGGGACCCCGGCGAGTTTCGCCGCTCACAGAACTGGATTGGCGGCAGCCGTCCGGGTAACGCCCGGTTTGTTCCGCCGCCGCACACGAAACTGCCCGACTGCATGGCGGCGCTGGAAAAGTTCCTGCACGCCACCGACGACGGCCTGCCGGTGCTTGTACGGGCGGGGCTTGCGCATGTGCAGTTTGAGACCATCCACCCCTTCCTCGATGGCAACGGACGGGTCGGTCGCCTGATGATTACGCTCCTGTTGTGTCACGCCGGTGTCCTGCACGATCCGCTGCTCTATCTGAGCCTCTATTTCAAGCAGAACCGCGCCGCCTACTATGATCTGCTGGACCGGGTGCGTCGCGATGGAGATTGGGAGGCCTGGCTGATCTTCTTCCTGGAAGGGGTCAAGCTGGCGGCGGAAGGGGCGGTAGCGACGACTCGGCGGCTTTCGGAGATGTTCCGTGCGGATCGTTTGCGGATCGAAGGGTTTGGCCGCCGCGCAGGCTCGGCGCTGCGAATACACGAGGTGCTCAAGGCGCGACCGATACAATCCATGCCGGGGATTTGTAAGGCCACCGATCTCTCTTTCCCCGCCGTCTCGTCTGCGATCGGGCTTCTCGTCGAACTCGGAATCGCACGCGAGCTGACCGGCAAGCGGCGGAGGCGGCTTTTCGTATACGACCGCTACCTCGCCATCCTCAACGAGGGGATGGAGGCGCCATGAACAGGAGTCCCAGACTGGATTCGTAGCGTGTTCTCCGCAGGTTGACAAGGCCGGACGTGGAGCTTAGTATGGTGGGCTTCCGCAGGGCCTGTCTTGAGCAGACGCGGAGGGCTTTAAGTTGGGGCGTCGACAAGCGGCAAGTCACGAGATTTTGGATCTCGCATTCCCAGGTTCGAATCCTGGCGCCCCAGCCAGAATTGGCCCAGAATTGGCCCAACATCAACCCAACATCAACCCAACATCAAGAGGTGTCTGGGAAGCGTCGGGGCAAAACGCTTGTGAGCCATATGGAAAGAGTCAGACTGTTTTCAGGAACATCGCACCCCGCCCTGGCCAAAGAAATCTGCGATTATTTGGGAATGCCGCTGGGTCGGGCGACGGTTTCCAGATTCAGCGATGGGGAAAGTTTTGTCAAGATCGAAGAGAGCGTGCGCGGACATGCCGTTTTTGTCGTTCAGTCGCTCTCCGATCCGGTCAATACCTACATCATGGAACTTCTCATTATGCTGGATGCGCTCAAGCGTGCATCGGCCAGAGAGATCACGGCAGTGATTCCCTATTATGGTTATGCGCGACAGGATCGGAAGGATCAACCCCGTGTCCCCATTACGGCCAAGCTCCTCGCCGACTTGGTGGCCACAGCGGGGGCGCAGCGGGTCATGACCATGGATCTCCACGCCGGTCAGATTCAGGGGTTCTTCAACATCCCTGTGGATCATCTTTATGCCGCGCCCGTTTTGCTTGATGCCTTCAGAAAAAAGAATCTACGTGATCCCGTGGTCGTCTCCCCCGACGCTGGAGGGGTGGAGCGCGCCAGGGCCTTTGCAAAAAGGTTCAACGCGGGACTGGCCATCATCGACAAACGGCGGGAAGGCCCGAATCGCACAAAAATCATGAACCTGATCGGCGAAGTGGCAAATCGGGACGCCCTGATCCTGGACGATATGATCGACACGGCGGGTACCATTGTTCAGGCCGCAGAAGCAGTACGGGAAAAGGGGGCTTCGCGCATCCTGGTGGGTTGCACCCATGCCGTCCTCTCCGGCGCGGCCTTAAAGCGGCTGAATGACTCTCCCATTGACGAGATATTGGTCACCAATACGATCCCGCTCAAAGACAAAGACGCGGTGTGTGGAAAGATTTCTGTCTTGTCCGTCGGTACGCTTTTGGGAGAGGCGATTAAACGGGTTCACGAAGAGGGGTCGGTCAGCTCGCTCTTTGTTTGATGGGGTCTCGCGGCCCCTGCGAGGGGTGCGACCCCTGCGAGGGGTGCGGCCCCTGTAATGTCGTTACATACAAAACACTCAATCCTGTAGGGAGGTTTTATGCAGCAGATCAATATCCAGAGTGAAGTCCGTCAGGGAGTGGGTAAGGGCGTGGCCCGTCAGTTGCGAAGGGATGGAAAGATTCCTGCTGTATTGTATCGGGCTGGCGTTTCTCTGGCCCTCAGCCTGAATCCGAAGGAGATTTCCCAGGTGCTGCGCTCCGTATCGGGTGAAAACACCCTGATTACGCTTCAGTTAGGAGAGGGCGACGCCCGCGTGGCCATTCTACGGGATTTTCAGCGGGATCCCCTGACGGGGAAAATTCTGCATGCCGATCTTTTTGAAATCTCCATGAATGAACCCATTTTGGTGAATATCCCCGTCTTCCTAGTGGGAGGCGTCCCGATCGGAGTAAAAGATGGGGGGCTGCTTCGTCATTATGCCCGCGAATTGAGTGTGCGCTGCCTTCCCGCGCTGATTCCGGACCGCATCTCTATTGATGCCTCCACGCTGGGGATTGGGCAGGCGATTCATGTCAAAGATATTCCTCTGGACGACGGGGTTCAGGTGACGACAGATGAAGATCAAGTGGTGGTTGCGGTGACTTCGGCGATGTCGGAGGCCAAAT
This sequence comes from uncultured Nitrospirota bacterium, assembly GCA_964592995.1. Classification (GTDB taxonomy): domain Bacteria; phylum Nitrospirota; class Nitrospiria; order SBBL01; family CAZOFZ01; genus CAZOFZ01. The sequence continues at coordinate 3,063 of CAZQIT010000086.1, forward strand.
TGCAGGCGCTGCTGACCTCCCCCGAAAAGGGCGGGGCCGAACCGGAAGTGATCGGGAAGAAGGAAGAGGAAGCGAAAGGGAAAGAGGGCAAGGAGTCCGGGAAGGCCGATGCGAAAGGAAAAGAGGCCGCAAAGGGCGAGGGCAAGCCAGCAAAGACGAAGAAGTGATGTTCCACGCGGGGGATCTCACCCAGGAGAAGATGGGTTTCGCACATGGCATTTAAAATTCGTCTCCACTCCAAAAAAGAAGCCGCGCCCCTCGCGGTTGTCCAGCAGGCGAAAGGGTGGGTGGATCACTTTGAGGCCCGTCGGAAGGGGTTTGTGGTGGGTGTGGGGCTGGTGATCATTCTGATGATCGCGGCAGCGGTAGGACAATTCTTAAAATATCGCGCGGGGCAATCGGCCTCCGTGCTAGAGGCTGAAGCGTCACGGCTTTTTCACGAACCGCCACCCCTCCCGCAGCCCAAAGAAGAGGGGAAGCCGGAGACGCCTCCGGAAGAGATGGATAAGACGGCGCGCCTCAAGAAAGCGGCGCGTCTTTATGACGAGATTTTGGAAAAATATCCACGTAGCGCCAGCGCAGCCGTTGCCCGTTATGCGGTCGGACATGTCTATTTTGAATTGAAGGACTATGACATGGCCGAAAAAAAATATCGGGCCTTCGTTGAGAAGTACCCGGTTGAGAAGTACCCGCATGAAACAGAATGGGTGGCGCTGGTGCGGCTGAAGCTGGGTGTTCTGTTTCAGATAAAAGGGAATGAGACGGCGGCGCTTGAACAGCTCCGAGCGGTTTACGCCCTGGAGGGCATTCGAATCCGGGATCAGGCGGGTTTTGAACTGGGGCACTTCTTGGAGAACGCGTCCAAAAAGGACGAGGCCATCCAAATCTATCAAAAAGTTTCTAAAGAATTTGAGAAGTCTCTGTGGGGTATGGAGGCCCAGGCCAGGTTGAATATCTTAAGTCCGCCCACAGCGGCCGCAGCCCCATCGGGCACTCCGGCCGCACCCACAAACGGGGTGGCGTCCCCCACCACCTCGTCCGTCTCCGCCCCACCTCTTCTGAAGGTGACCCCTTCGACAGAGCACAAACCCGCCCCGCCATCCGGTCGTTAGGCCGCACGAAGTAATATATTTTTATTGAATGGGGACTCATTGATCGCCTAGATGTCATCAGATGTAATCGGCAACTCTCGGGGAGAAGACCCATGACCCTTACACTGCATCTGCCGCCAGACTTGGAACAACGCCTGCCCCAAGAAGCGAAGCGCCAGGGTCTCCCGCTCGACGAGTACACCTTGCAACTCCTGGACAAGCACCTGCCGCCCAAAGACCGGCGCATGGAACTCGTGACCCTGCTCCAGGCGTGGATTGCTGAAGGTGACCCTGAAGAACAACGAGAGACGGGTGAGTACCTCCTCCGGGTACTTGATGAGGATCGGCTCTCTGACCGGAAGCTTTTCCCTCCAGCGTTGAAGGGCGTGACGTGGTGAGCCAAGTTGTGTTGCTTGATGCAGGGCCACTCGGCTTAGCAACCAACCCCAGGTGTTCGCGGCAAAGTGTTGCCTGCGCGCAATGGCTACAGGCTTCAATGACACACGGGACGCGTGTCATTGTGCCTGAGATAGCCGACTACGAAGTGCGGCGTGAGTTATTGCGTGCCAACAAGGCCAGTGGTCTTGCGCGGCTTGATGCGCTCGCCAGGCTCTTGGAGTATCTCCCTCTCACTACGGCTGCGATGCGTCAGGCGGCCGTGTTTTGGGCTCAGGCCCGTCAGCAGGGCCGGCCGACCGCTGATGACAAGGCATTGGACGGCGATATGATTCTGGCGGCGCAAGCGGTGACTTTGGGAGTTGCGGACGTGGTAATTGCCACAACGAACGTTGGCCACCTGTCTCGCTTTGCCTCAGCGGCGTTGTGGCCGGACATTACCGCTGCGTAGTTGCGGCATTGCAGCAAGGGTTGCGATGAAGGCCGAGCGCCATAGCCGAACAAAGGGCTGCAGCCGACTACTTACAGC
>CAZQIT010000087.1:0-3936 GCA_964592995.1 uncultured Nitrospirota bacterium
GTAATCTGTATCATCTTGAGTATCCTCCTCTGCATTATCTTACGGCGGCGATTATATCACAAAACATCGGTAAACAACTCAGCCCTGATGAGGTGGCCCTGACGAACGGGACTCTGTGTTGTGTGCTCACGATTTTCTGGAAGCGCCCCTATTGACCCCCCCCCCGCGTGATAGGGTTCCTCTCATGGCGTCCCATCGGGATATGAACTTACAATTTCAGGGAGGACTGAAAATGAACAGGAAAGATTTACTGCATAAGGGTTATGGTTTTATTTTATCTCTTTTTATGGTGTCAGTCCTTTTGACAGGCTGCGGTGGAGGTGGGGGAGGGGGCGACAATCCGCCGCCTTCCACGGGAACTTCAGGCACAATCAGCGGATCGGCGGTCAAGGGTGTTATCAAAAACGCCATTGTTGATTTGGATCAGTTTGGTTCAGGGAACGCGCTCGTTCGTATCGGCGGCGGTTCTACAGATGCCACCGGCGTCTTTGTCGTCAGTTACTCCGGTTATACAGGAGGCCCCGTCCAACTCACGGTACGTGCGCGTAAGTCTGCAGACCCTGCTGGCCCGGCTACAACGGTGGTGTGCGATGTCACCGACGGTAGCGGTTGCGGGATTGGCCCTGCCGGTGGTGCATCCTATGCGTTAGGTGCCGAGATTCCTGCACCCCTGGATTTCCAACTTCGGACCTGCCTTCCGGAACCGCCTGCCAATGGGGTGAGAGCGCCCGTGACCCCGTTTACGGAAATTGTCGTCCGTCGCGCAAGTGAACGCCAGGCGACCATCGCCGCCGAGGCCGATTTGCGTACAGCCCTTTTGAATGCGGCCTCTGAAATAAGCCAGTTGGTGGGTGGAGTAGACGTACTGCGGCTTGAGGCAATCGATCTATCAAATCCGACGGCGGTACAAAATGCGACGCCAGACCAGTTAACCTATTCCGCTCTGGTGGCGGCGGTGTTGCGCCGATCTGTAGTCAGTGGAGGCAACGGCTCGGATGCGCTAAACAATGCAATCTCCTCTCTGGTTGCCAGTACTCAAAATGGCCAGATCAGCGCAGCCGACTTACGAAACCTGACGAAGAGGGCACAGGAGCAGTTGCTGGGTCTGGGCCGTTCGGATGCGTCCGGTATATTGGCAACGCTGAACGAAATCGCCAATGAAGCCGATGCCAACACCGGCGGCATCTTTGATCCGGCTCCGCTTCCACAGGCTGCGGCGGATCAGATCACCCGCGCCAAAAACCTCGTTCAGACTGTGCGCAACACCGTGCAGGCACAGAAAGACCTTGAAACCCCTGCGAATACTTTCGAAGCGGAGGTGGAGGCCGCTAATCTGGTCTTTAAACCTCGTGTCAACAGCTTGTTTGAGAGTCTGGGTTTGGCTGTGAATACGGCGGGGTCGTTCTATGAAACACAGCAAGGTAACGACGGAGAGAAGTCGCTCGACTCGGTGGACAGTTCAGACGAGTCGCAGACGGCAACCATCACCATCACCAACAGCGGAGACAATTCCACGGTGTCGGTGAATGGCAATGTGCGAAATGAGAAGGTGAATCTTTTAGTCACTTTCACGCGGAACCCTGAGACTTCCACTGCCCAGACGCTGAGCGCCAGCATTGTCACTGGCAGCATTGAGACCCATGGTTCTGGTGACGGCGCACGGCTGGTGATTGCAACTGGAACAGCCACGCTGAACAAAAGCAACGCCGCAGTTATTCAGGAAAATCTTGACAACATCGTGAACGCCTCCTTCTCGCTGGATGCGACGATCAGTCAGATCAACGTTTCCAGTGTTAAGCCGATTTCATTCCGGGGTCAGGTCAACGCATCGGCGGTTAAGTGCATCAAGCAGAGTTGCACGGATCGTGTTTCAAGAGGTCTTGATGCGACCATCGTTCCGAGTCATTTTGATCTGACGGGTACATTTTCCAATACGTCGAACAGCGCACAGGCATCCGTAACCGCCGATTTGACCAATGCGACAACCTTTGACCCGAAGGGGTGGGCTGAGGATGGTGCGATTGCCATTGGCAACGTTCCACAGGTGACTGCGACCATTGCCTTTGACGCGACGCTTGCCGGTGTTCCTTCCGCGCGCGTTGTGATCAGCGCAGCATTGACGGATATCGCACTCGTTAAAGGTCCCGCCTCTATTGATCGTGGGCCTATCGGCACGGTTACCATGACTGCATTGCGTGGCGGCAATCAGGTCTTTCGTCTTCAGGCAATAACCACCGCCATTGCAACTGATGGTACGATTCAAGTGGTTTCTACGGTGACCGATAGCACCGGTGCGACGCTTACGGTTACCCAAAAAAGTGGGCAAAACGGACCAAAGAAAATTATTGGACAGGTGGCCGTAGATGGGATATTGGTTGGTACCGTGAGCCAACTTAGCTCCGGGTTGACCGTCATTCGCTACAACAACGGTACCTTTGAGACACTCTTTAACTGAAATCGTATCCGCTTACTGGGGCCGGATCTCCGGCCCCATTTTTTTTACAGCTGTTTTCTGCGCGGTTGCCACAATGTTTCCTTACGCCGTTGCCGCGTCCGAATCTTACCTGAAAATAGAGAGTTTCAGTCATGCCAATTGGGATGGCAGATTGGAGTCCGGTAGTGATGCGATAACGCACAACTGGATTGAATCAGGTGCGTGTTACGGCAGAGTTTGTACGGGCTTGCTGTACCGGTTGGATTACGAAGTGAAGGCCAATCCCAACACGGCAGAGTTATACTCTTTGGCGCGCAACCGCAGGGCTCTATACCCAGGAAAGGTCTACGATCTTGACCTGCGCGTCTGGCATCAGCGCAGTCGGGGCCTCCGCTTGGCGTACCGCGCCGCGCCCCGCCTTGGGTTATCGCTTGAATATGGAATAAGCTTCCTGCAAGCGCAACGTTTCACCAACGGCAGGCTTACCGGAAACGCCACCGTTTCTGGTCCCAAAGATTACGATTACAATGTGCAGGTTGATTATTTTTATTCCGAGGATGGACTGTTTGAACGCGATGTGAAACTTCCGGATGGAAAGGGGATGAGTCTGGATCTCTCTGTGGCATGGCGTATCAACGAGTGGTTCTTTGTCCATGCGCAGGTGCGCGATCTCTATGGTTATTTAAAATGGGACCGTGCGCCATTCACGACGGCTACCGCAACATCGGCCACCAAGACGTTTAGCGCAGAGGGTTACGTCAATTACAGTCCGACGATCACCGGGGTTGAGGGTAACCGAGATTATTGGCAGCGGCTACATCCACGCGCTTTGCTCAGCGTGGATTATCAGGGGTCACCGGACAACACAATCGGCCTGGACTTACGCCTCACCGAAGTCAATATCTACCCCAGCCTCCACGTGGAGCGGCAGTATCCCGGATGTCTGGCGTTAAATGTTGAGCTGATGCCATTACAGCGCGCTCTGGGCATCGGTGCGTCTTGCGGGCCGATCTCATTCTCTCTGCTAAGTGACAAATTACGCTTTGAGGATGCCCATCTGCTTCAAATGAACGTCGTGTTAGTTTACCCCTTCTAAGCAACCCTCCAGCCTTCTGTCTGAAGCCCGAAATGGGCTTTGTCTCCCCAAGACGCCGGTGCACAGAGAGGCTCATGGGCCACAAAAGTGAGACCCAGTGCGTGAATTTTCTGCCTTGTGTGGAGAAGGGGTGTGAGACATAAAAGTTCATAAAGTTGACCTTTCCTTTTTTTGGGCCTATTATCTGCATGTTTTAATAACATGCAGATAGGGAGGCTTTATGGAGAAAACGATGGAAGAGTTGGAAGGCAGGAGAGAAGAGATTTACCGTCAACTTAAAAAGCTGGGAGACTTCCGGCAAGGCAACATTTCAGCCACCTACCGGAAATGCGGCAAGAAAAACTGTGCCTGCTATAAAAAGGGGCATCCCGGACACGGCCCTCAATATCTCTGGACCGCTACCCGA
>CAZQIT010000088.1:0-9137 GCA_964592995.1 uncultured Nitrospirota bacterium
TCCGGCGAGGTTGGTGCCGCCGCTTCGGGCGGTCAGCGGGATGCGATATTTTCGGGCATGGCGGAGCACGGCCTCCAAATCAGAGGCCGATTCGATGATCGCCACCGCCTGCGGCGTGACCTTATAAATACTGGCGTCGATAGCGTAGGCGGTCAGGGCCGGGGCGTCGTCCAAGACCTTGTGCGCACCCAGCACCTGTCGTAATTCAGAAATGGGATCAGGCATGTTTTCCTGCCTTTTATCCGTCGATCAATCGGGGGCGGGCGGGGATCGGAAGGAGAGTTATCGGAATGTGCTGCGGTAAACGCGACATGGAGGGCCTTCCCGAACAGGGCGTCGGGAAGGAGACCAGATGAGAGAGAACACGGGAGAATGCCTATGCCACAGCATCCGAAGCCTCTGCGCCCCCTGTATCTTGCGGGGCCTGCGGGGCCTGCGCGGCCTGCGGCATCTCGGATGCCCCTTCCGCTTCGGCATTCACCACTTCGACCTTCACCTGGGCCATCACGTCATGATGTACCTGAATCGGCACCATGAAGATACCCAGCTCCTTGATCGGTTTTTCCAGGGCGATATGCCGCTTGTCCACGTCCATGCCCTTTGCCGAGAGGGCCTCTGCGATATCTTTGGCCGTGACTGATCCGTAGAGTTTTCCGTGTTCGCCGACCTGAACGGGGATAGAGAGAGAAAGGGCACCTATTTTTTTGGCCACACCTTCCGCCGCAAACTTCTCCTGCTTTACCCGCAGCGCAATCAGCTTCTTAACGTGGCCAAACTCACGGACATTATGGGCCGTCGCCGCAACCCCGATCTGCCGGGGAAGGAGGAAGTTTCGGGCATAACCATCTGCCACATCCACCACATCACCCATCCGGCCCAAGCGTTCAAAATTTTCCTTAAGTATCAGTCTCATGCCAAAATCTCCTTGAAAATCGAATCTCGCATTCTAGTCCGGTCTGTAATCCGGAGTCAACCGCACACGTTTTGAAATGTTACCGCTGTTCGTTTTCGGCGGCAGGTCGGAGCAGCGAGGCCAGGACTGAGACCGCGAGAATGCCTGCAACGACCCCCAAGGCCACGGCGATGGGAATGTGGTAGACGCCGGAGATCAGCATCTTGATGCCGACAAAGGAGAGGATCGCCGCCAGCCCATAGTTGAGATAGCGAAACAGGCCCATCATGCCGGAGAGGGCGAAGTAGAGCGCGCGCAGGCCCAGAACGGCGAAGATGTTGGACGTGTAGATGATAAAGGCGTCGGAAGAGATCGCCATGACCGCCGGAATCGAATCGACGGCAAAAATCACGTCGGTCGTCTCAATCACCACCAGCACCACAAACAGCGGCGTGGCATATCGCCTCCCGTCTCTGATGACGAAGAACTTTCCCCCTTCGTAATCCGCCGTGATCGGCATCCATCTTCGGATGAGTCTCAGGACGGGGTTCTTCTCCGGCTCAATCTGTTTGTCCGTCTGGGTTGCCATTTTATAACCGGTGTAGACCAAAAAAATGCCGAACAGATAGAGGATCCAGTGAAACCGCGCAACGAGGGCGACCCCTGCGACAATGAAGAACATCCGTATGAAGATCGCGCCCAGAATGCCAAAGAAGAGCACCTTGTGCTGAACAGCGGATGGCACGCGAAAATAAGAGAAGACCATCAGGAAAACGAACAGGTTGTCGACGCTGAGCGATTTCTCAATAAGATAGCCTGCCAGAAATTGCATCGCCAGATCGGGGCCACGCCAAAAATAGACGAAGGCATTGAAGGCCAGCCCCAGCGCTATCCAAAAGGCGGAGCCGACCAGGGCTTCTTTCAGCGAGGGTTCCCCTGTTTTGCGGGCAGCGAGGGCGAGGTCAATCGCCAGCAGGCACAGGACTACGATGTTAAAAACAATCCAGTACGATAAGGGTACCGTGGTGGGGGCAGGCGGTGGTGTCAGTGTCATCTCTTCTCCCTAAGTTTGGTGACATCGCTAAACAACCCACCGTCATCGGTCGGTGTGCGAAGCACATTGCCGTGCGCAGCATTGCCGTGCGTAGGACTGAACAGAGCGATGACCGGGGCGTGATCGGATGGCTTCTCTTCGGCGCGCGGGAGTTTGTCGATGTCGCACGCGCCGCAGGTGGTCGAAAGCGGGGGGGTCGCCCAGAGATGGTCGACCCGCAGGCCGAGGTTGCGGCGAAAGGCCGCCATTCGATAATCCCACCAACTGTACTCTCCCCCCTGCGGATGGAAGCGGCGGAAGAGATCTTCCATGCCCCAGGATTGTAGCCGCAGAATCGCCTGACGCGCTTCGGAACAAAAAATCGGCTCGTTCTCCCATGCTTCGGGTGCATGGACATCGCTCGCTTCTGGCGCGACGTTGAAATCGCCCGCCATCAACAGTGGCGTCTCCGGAGTGTGATATTGGCATAAATAGTCCCGCAATGTTGCGATAAACGCCAGCTTGAAGACAAACTTGGGCGAATCTGGCGACTCGCCGTTCGGAATGTAGACATTCACAGGCGTCCTCCACCTTGGTCTCCTGCAGACAGAGGATGTCCGGCGCCTGCCGATCCAGCCATCGCAAGAGGGCATCCTGCCGTGCGCGGATCGAGTTGACGTTCCAGGTTGCGATTTTGAGTGGCGACATGTTCACAGAATCGCATCACGGGTGAGCAAAAAGAAGCGCGCCACGATTTCGCCGATGATCGCCATCAGCATGGCAATATATAAAAGACCCGTGGCCGACATCGTGGCCCGCTCCCGGACCGTCTGCAAGATCATCGGGGCTAGGATCATGGGCGCCAGAATGCCAATCAGGAGTCGTGTCCAGAGATAGACCCCCTCCAGCGTCTCCAGGAAAAAGGCCGCGTGAAGCCAGGGAATGCGCCATAAACCGTATAAACCGAACAACACGACGCCCGCTTTCCAGATGACCAGTCCCATGAAAATCTGAGAGAGATTTCGCAGCGGTACCATTGAGAGCGAAGGATAAGTCAAATAGCGATGTCCCAGCAGCATGGCCAACACCCCCGCCCCCAGAAATAGCCCGGATGTCAACAAATCAATCCAGAGCAAAAAGAGCGACCCGATGTCCGGCGCGCCCGACGTTTTGGGGAGATACCGTCCAATCGTCGTCAGCATCGCGACGCCCCCCGACAGGGCCGTGACCAGCAGCAGGGGTCGGCTGTGACGGGGGTGTCTGAACCATAGCCGCAGATTATATACCGACAGCAGCAGCATAAAGGGAAGAAATGAGAAGAACGCGCTCCCGTGCAGGAGGTTTTGCGGGGAGGATGCGGAAGAGGCGGGGAGAATCGCCAGGCCGCAGAGGCCCGTTGTCAGAAAAACCAGGCCGTTGGTGCGGAAAAAGGAGAGGCCCGCAGCCGTAAGGGAGGGGAGCGCAAGGAGAAGCGTCCCGCCCACGGTCAACGGTTCCAACACCAAAAAGATGATCTCCTGAATACGCCACATGTTCAAGTCCTACACCATGGGGAGTTGATGCGTATTCTCTTCATGTTCCTGCGGGTCATGTTCCTGCGGGCCGAGCACCGGTGATCCGTGATGGTGAATGAGGAGCCAGCGGCCCTCCGTCCGTTCGAACATGTTCGTGGCCATCACCAGGCCTTCCGTCGAACCCGCTCCGTCCGACGTGGTGATATGCTCCTGGCAGACCGTCCAGCCGATGTCTCCCCGTACCGTCGTTTCCATCACACAGACCGACAGGCGAAGCCTTGCCGTATAATTGAAGATCGTGGTCCAACTGTCGCGCACCTGCACCCAACCCAGACGGGGCACCCAGCCCGGATGAATACATTTGACATAATCTTCTTCCGACCAGAGGGCGTCCATCTGTCGGATGTCCAGCGTTTCAAAGGCGCGGTAAAATGCCTCGTTGGCCCGAAAAACGGCCTCAATATCCGTATCCGTGTTCAGCTTCGTTTCCACTATAACGCCTCCAGATAATCTCGAATTTCTTCCTGACGCCGCGCATCGTCCCAGTCCAGCAGCGCTCCCATCTCCCGACTCACCCGGTCGATCAGGAGGGCATCGCGCTGAAGCGGCCCGAACGCCAAGCGTGTCCTGCGCCGCATAAAATCGGAGAGCCGCCAGGCCATCTCAACGCGAACGGCATAGACCACTTCCGCCAGAATCGGATCGCCCTCCGGTGTGAGCGCCTCCCGCAAATGGAGCGCTTCATGGGCGACGGCCAGGACATCCTGATATTTTGTGCCATATCGGGAAATCAGCCGACGCAGCGTTGGCGCGTCGATCCCATGCCGCTGCATGGCGGCGGGAACCGCTTCGCGGAGATATTCTTCAAAGGCCTGCATTTCGCCCCCATGCAGCGGTGTTTCATGCCGTGGACGTGCCTGCAAGTGGGGCCTAGCCTTGAGAATGACCGACATCCCGCGTTCTGCCGTGCTCCGAAAGAGGGTATATTTTCCGCCAATCAGCGTCAACATGTCCGATTTTGTCCATTCGATACTCCCTTCTCGTGAGAGGTCCGAGGCGGAATCGCCTTCGGCGTAGGCCAGCGGCCGCACCCCCGCATAGTGGGCAATGACCTGATCGGGTGTCAAGGCATGGGGAATGATCGGGCAGATTTCGTCAAGCAGCGCCGCCATCTCCTTCCTGCTTGCCCGAAGATGATCCAGATCGTCCGTATAATCGGTATCGGTGGTGCCGATGAGACTTAATCTGCCCCACGGAATCACAAAATAGATGCGGCGACTCGTTCGACTCGACACCACCACGGCATGTTGGGTGATGCCGGGGGTCAGGATATGAATCCCCTTGGTCGGACGAATCCGGCGGGAAGGCCCCCCTTCCATCCGGCAGACCGCATCGGCCCAGGGGCCTGCGGCGTTGACGACAACGCGGGCGGAAATGTCATATCGCCGGCCGTTGCGTGCATCCAGGACAGAAACACCGCACGTCTGACCCTTGTCTTGAAGCAGGCCGATCACCGGCGTGTAGTTGAAAATGTCCGCGCCCAGCGCACGGGCCGAAAAAAGAACGGCCAGGCAGAGACGGGCGTCGTCCATTTGGCAGTCGTAAAATCGCGCGGCGCCTCGCAGCCCCTCCGGGCACAACGCGGGTTCCATCGCCAACGCCTCAGACGCGGAAAGCATTCGATGCCAACCGACATTCCTGCGCCCGGCCAGGAGATCATAGAGCATCATCCCGATACGAATCTGTCCCCGGCCCCGGCGCGCCTGCCGGTAGATGGGCAGCAGAAAAGGGATGGGCCGCACCAGATGGGGGGCCAGACGCGTAAGGATATCTCGTTCACAAACCGCCTGCCGTACCAGACCAAACGCCCCCTGCTCCAAATATCGGATTCCGCCGTGAATGAGACCGGAGGTGCGTCCGGAAGTGCCGGATGCAAAATCGCCTTTTTCAAAAAGGGCGACGGACAGCCCACGCAAGGCCGCCTCACGCGCCATGCCCGCACCCTGGATGCCACCCCCGATAATGGCGATATCCACAGCGTTATTTTTGAGGTCGTCAAGGCGAGTAGATGGGGTCAACACGCGATCTTACGAGGAGGGGGAATGTGGGGTGTGTCCATGGGACATGTGGGGCCTACCCCACAATTTTTAGAGGAGGTCCAACCAATAGAGCACGATGAAGATTACGACGAGGACATTAAAGACCAAACCCACAATGACGAACATATCAAAAACTTTCGGGTCTTTCGGACGTTGATAGGCTTCCATATTCCCAATCTCCATGCCGTGCGCAGCCCCGACTGTAACATACGCGGCGCACCGCGTCAAAACGGGGCGTCACACGATGGCCAAACCCCTTCGTCCACGCAGATCACCGTTGGCCACAAAATATGTCCTTATTTTATCCATAAATAGTCCACTTGTAAACCATAATATCGCCTTTAACGATCCGCCGATATTCTTTTGTGGGGGGCGCTATCCTTCCACCACGCTGACACAGCGAGGGCAGAGGGTGGGGTGTGCTGCGGAGATACCGACCTGTTCGTCATAGACCCAGCAGCGTTCGCATTTGAGGCCACGCGCGGGGGAGACCACAATAGAAAGCTCCGGTTCGGGTGTTTGTTTTTCGGTCAGATCGACCTGCGAGACGATGAACAGGGCGGGCAGGAGGGCCTCTTTTTCTTTAAGGAATCTAAAGAGTGCGGGCGCAGCGGAAAGGGTGACGGCGGCGGCAAGCGACGTGCCGATCTGCCTGTCTTTGCGGGCCACTTCCAGGTGGCGGGTGACCTCTTCCCGAACGCACATCAGGCGCGCCCACGGCTCGGCCAGGTCGGCATGGCGGATCGGTTGACTGTCCTGTGGAATAAAGTGGGCGAGGTGGACGCTGTCTGCCATAGGGGCTTGCGTCGCCCCTGCGAGGGGTGCGACCCCCTCCACGGGCAAAGCCCGTGGAGCCTTCCCCTCAACGCGGCCTTGCCGCTGGTTAAAACCATCGTCTCCGGCGGGTGTGCGAAGCATAACGCCGTGCGCAGCACCCCAGATTTCTTCGGCGGTGAAGACCAGAATCGGCGCCATCAGCCGCACCAGCGTTATCAGGATTTCGTGGAGCGTCGCCTGCGCCGCCCGCCGCTCCGAGACCCCCCCGGCATAGAGCCGGTCTTTGAGGATGTCCAGATAAAAGGCCGACAGATCGACGGCGCAGAAGTTGTTGAGCGCGTGAAAAACGGTGTGGAACTCAAAGTCGTCGTAGGCCCGCCGCACCTTTTCACTCAGCACGTCCAGCCGGTGCAGCGCCCACCGGTCTATCTCTAGCAGGTCGGGTGGTGTGCCGGTGGGGTCGTAGTCGGAAAGATTGCCCAGCAGAAACCGGCAGGTGTTGCGGATTTTGCGGTATGCCTCCGAAATCTGCGTCAGAATCTCGCGTGAGATGCGGACATCGTCCCGAAAGTCGGTCGCGGCCACCCAGAGGCGCAAAATCTCCGCGCCATACTGCCCGATAATCTCCTGCGGCGCCACCACGTTGCCCGCCGACTTGGACATCTTCTTCCCCGCCCCGTCCACCGTGAAGCCGTGCGTGAGCACCGCCTTGTAAGGGGCAGTGCCCGCCGTCTCCAGCGCGACCAAAAGCGAACTGTGAAACCAGCCCCGATGCTGATCGGAACCTTCCAGATATAAATCGGCGGGCCAGGCCAGCTCCGGCCTCTGTTTGAGCACCGCTGCGTGGCTGGCGCCCGACTCAAACCAAACGTCCAGGATGTCGCTCTCCTGTGCAAATCGGCTGCTCCCACAGGGGCAGACCGTCCCCGGCGGAAGCAATGCGTCCGCCGTCCGGGAGAACCAAATATCGCTGCCCCCGCCGGGCACGCTGCCCTCGCAGGGCTCGCAGGGCGCGCCGCCCTCGCCTTGCGCCATGAGGTCGGCCACATGGTTGGCAATCGCCTGTGAGTAGAGCGGTTTCTGGCACGCAAGACAGGTGAAGGCCACAATCGGCACGCCCCAGGCCCGCTGCCGACTGATGCACCAGTCGGGGCGAGCGGTCATCATCCCAAAAATCCGATCCTGCCCCCACCTTGGAATCCATCGGACGTGGCTCTCAATGGCTGCAATCGCCCGCTGCCGCAGATCGGTCGTCTCCATCGAGATAAACCACTGCTCGGTGGCGCGAAAGATCACCGGCTGCTTGCACCGCCAGCAGTGCGGATACGAATGGGTGAGCGCCTCCTGCCCCAGCAGCAACCCCCGGTCGGTCAGCTTTTCGATGATGACGGGATTGGCGTCAAACACATTCTTCCCGATCAGGTCGGGGTCGGCCACCTCCGCCGTAAACCGGCCGCGTGAGTCAACCGGGGCAAATACGGAAAGGTCGCTGTACGTTTCGGTCAACTGAAAGTCTTCCTGGCCGTGGCCGGGGGCGATATGAACAATTCCCGTTCCCTGATCCAGCGTCACAAACGTGCCGAGTATAATCGGAGAGGTCTCATCGGATAAGGGCCGACAACAGGCCAGCCCTTCCAGTGCGGCGCCCTTCACCGCGCCGAGGGGATAATACGTTGTCCATCCACAGGCCTTGGCGACTGCCTCTGCCCGTTTTGCCGCCACCACAAAGACCTCGCGGTCGGCCTGAACCAAGAGATAGTCGAAGTCGGGATGGACGCAGAGGGCCTGATTGGCCGGAAGTGTCCACGGAGTGGTCGTCCAGATGACAAACGAGACGGCCGTCACATCGGACGGCAGCGGTTGATCCAGCAGGGACGACCATTCGCGGGGGTCGCACCCCTGATCCTGCGGCGCGGCTAGGGGTGCGACCCCCACGAGCGGAAACTTCACATAGACCGACGGGGTGACGTGGTCGGCATATTCCACCTCGGCCTCGGCCAACGCCGTCTCGTCGCGCGTACACCAGAGCACCGGCTTTTTGCCCTTGTAGACACCGCCTGCCGCCACCATCCTGCCAAACTCGCGTACAATTTCCGCTTCGTAATCCGGGGTCATGGTTAGATAGGGATTCTCCCAATCCCCCAAAACGCCCAGTCGCTTGAATTCCTCCCGCTGAATGGCGATAAACGCCTCGGCATATTCCCGGCAGCGCTTTCGGATGTCCAGTTGGCTCATCCCCGCCCTCTTGGCCCCTAACGCCTTGAGGACCTGATGCTCAATGGGCAGGCCGTGGCAATCCCAGCCTGGCACGTAGGGCGCGGCATGGCCGCTCATGCTCTTTGCGCGAATGATGATGTCTTTCAGGATTTTGTTCAGGGCGTGGCCGATGTGGATGTGGCCATTGGCGTAGGGCGGCCCGTCGTGAAGGATGTATTGGGGACGGCCCGCGCCCGCCCGCTGGATTTGATCGTAGAGACTGTCCGCCTCCCACTGGGCCAGACGCACGGGTTCCGTCTGCGGCAGATTCGCCCGCATGGGGAAATCGGTTTGAGGCAAATGAAGGGTGGATTTATAGTCTGTGGACATCAAGGCCGGATCGTAGCACCGGGTTTTTGGGTGTGTCAACGCGAAGGTATGGCCCACGAACAGAGATAGACCGTCCAATCACGGGCAACTCCCTTAGGGCTCGTCCATGAATAACATCCCCAGTCGGGCTGCCGATTCATCCTAAGTTTGCTGCGTTGCTCATCGCTTACATACCCATACGCAGCAAGGGGTATGCGCGCTCCTCGCGCCTTGCAAACAGGGCGACTCGTTTGCCC
>CAZQIT010000089.1:0-4843 GCA_964592995.1 uncultured Nitrospirota bacterium
CTTCAGGTGCAGATTGATGTTCGGCACGCTCGTCTGGAACAGCTCCGCAATCTGTACCTGCGTCAGCCACAGCGTCTCGTTTTCAAACCGACACTGGATGCGCGTGCGACCATCCTCCGTCTGGTAGAGGATCAGGTTGGACTGGGGTTCGTTCATCGTGTTTCCTCCGCGTTCTCCGCGTCTCCGCGTGCGATCAACCGCGTCCTGCCGGTGAGGAGCTCCTGCATCATCCCCTGCTTGAGCAGGCGGGTCTTGTCGCGGTGGGCTTCCAGCGTCGCCAGCTCGGCGTCCATTCCTCGGCAGGACGGCGTCATTCCTGGGAATCGTGGCATCATTCCCACGCGGGACGGCCTCACTCCACGGAGGGACGGCATCATTCCTGAGAGTGGGACTGTTATTATTGAAATAAAACGCCATCTGAGTCTCAAAGACGACCCTTGACACCCACGTGTGAGGGGTATAGGTTGCCGCCGGTTTTAAGGACGAACGTGTCACCCCACAGTTATGGAGGGTTTTCACCCTGGCGGACTACATTCCCCAAGCGGACGGTGACTTGGATCAACACGCGCGGAGAGAAAGGCCCCTGGGGGAGATTCAATGTTCGCGCAGATATAAGGAAGCCATTCACGCGGCGGCGTTAAAGCGGCAAACGGTCGCCATGTTTCATTATCAAGTGCTCAAGAACGCAAAGGAGTTGGAGCAAGTTGATGCGATAGCGTTTTGTAGGGAAATGGGGATGTCAGAAAAGTACAGCACAGAGTTTCGCAAAATGATCAGCCTTGCCAGAGTTATTAAAGAGCAAGGGGCAAAGATGGTCTAATACCATGTTGGGCGATAAAAATATGGCTACGGAACTACAAAAGCAACTCGCTCTACTCTGTGGTGCTGACATAGCTGGACTTTCGAAACGTGCCGCAGCCGCAGCCTTACGGGTGGCCCTCGCTGATGAACTTCTAGACATCGCCCCGGAAAAAGATACAACAAAGAATCAAAATGAAATCGCGCGTCAGTTAAGCCTTGAGGCATTGTCGCCGCATATGGAGATTGCCGCCTTACAAATTGAAGCAGAGTTCGTGCGGCTCAATGAAGAAGCGCTGGAGAAATATAGTTTTGAACCGGGGATGCGAGTCCGGTTTGTTGGTGGGCCAAACGTTCACGGTCATAGCCACGAGATAGGAGCTGAGTATGTTGTATCCACTGTAAAGGCAGATGGAAGAATTTATTTCAAGGCTACAAATGGTGCATCCGCCTATGCTAATCAGCTTGAACCTATCGCCTAACAACGCCATCAACACGGACAGTGAAAAGCGGCGCGCCTTCGTCGCCCCGCTTTTCACTGCCGGTTATGGCTCGACGTTGGGTCTCGCGCGCGCCACTGATCCGCAACTCACCCCGACAGCAGAAAATCAAAGTCGGCGCGGGAGATGCTGAACTTCTTTCCCGTCGTTTCCTCCATGACCGCACGGTAGAGTTCCTCTTTGCGCTTCTTGAGGTCCATCATCTTCTCCTCAATCGTATGCCGCATCAGAATGCGGGTGATGGAAACCTTGTTCTCCTGGCCAATCCGGTGCGCCCGATCCGAGGCCTGATTCTCCACCGCCGGATTCCACCACGGGTCGAGGTGATAGACATACGACGCCTTCGTCAAGTTCAGCCCCTGCCCGCCCGCCTTCAGGCTGAGCAGGAAGACCTCCGCCGACTTTGACGCCTGAAAACCCTCCACCAGGTGCTTGCGTTTTCCGACCGGCGTGCTGCCGTCCAGACGCAAAAAGGGGATTGAGGCCGCCGACAGCACCGCCCCCACCAAGTCCAGAAACGACGTAAACTGCGAGAAGACCAGCGCGCTGTGTCCCTCCTCCATCAGTTCCTGAAGCTGCGAAACCAAAAACTCAATCTTCGGGGAGGGTTCGGTGATCTCCGGGGCGATCAGTCGGGGCGAGACGCAAATCTGCCGCAGCCGCATCATCGCCGTCAGCGCAATGATCTGTGCCTGCATCGTGGTTTTGGTCGCGTAGGCCGTGTCGAGGGCCGAGCGAATCTGCTCCACCGTCCGTTGATAGAGCGCCTTCTGCTTGGGCGTGAGGTCGAGGTAGACGTCGGTCTCCGTTTTGGGGGGCAGCTCTTTGAGGATTTTCTCTTTCGTCCGACGCAAAACAAAGGGCCGCGCCCTCCGGATCAGGATATCCAACGACGACGATTTTTCCAGTTTGACTTGCGATTTGAACACGTCATATTCGCCCAACAGTCCGGGCAGAGAAAGGTCAATCAGGGCGTAATACTCCCCCAGGTGATTCTCCAGCGGCGTGCCGGTAATCACCATCTTAAAAAGGCCCTTCAATTGCCGGACGGCGCCCGTCGTGTCGGCGTAGATGTTTTTGACCGCCTGCGCTTCATCGAAGAGGATCACATGAAAAGGGATGTCCTTGAGTTTTTCAATGTCGCGCCGAACCAGGGCATAGGTGGTGAGCACCACGTCGGCCCCGCCAAAGTCCGTCTGCCGCGCCGCGCCCGTGTAGGAATAGACCTTGAGGTCGGGATAAAAGCGCTGAATCTCACTCTCCCAGTTAAACAAAAGGGTGGGAGGGAGGACAACCAAATGCGGCCCCTGCGGGGGGTGCGGCCCCTGCGGAGGGTGCGGCTGTGCGGGTCCGTCTGGCGATTTGAGCAGTCCTTCCTTAATGCCCGCCAGGAGCGAAATGGCCTGAAGGGTTTTGCCGAGGCCCATATCGTCGGCCAGGCAGGCGCCGAGGCGGCTCTCGTAAAGGAAGGCCAGCCAGTGATACGCCTCTTGCTGATAGGGTCGCATCGCCGACATCATCCGCTTTGGCATTGGGCTCTTCCCGATTTTCTTAAACTGGGTGAGCCGCTCCACCAGCGCCTCGTCCTCGTCGGAGAGCGTCACCGACACGCCCTGCTGCCGCAGCGCCACCCAGTCCAAAATATGCAGCCGAGGAATCTGGACAATCTCTTTGGTGCGCGCAGACTTTGCCCCTGCGAGGGGTGCGGGGGCGTAGACCAACGCCAGCGACTTCAGGATGGCCTGGGCATTGGCGTCCAATATTTGAATCGACGCCTCCCCCTCCACCATCCCCTCCATCTGTCCCTCTGCGGCAAAGAGCGACGCCAGGGCGGCCTCGTTCAGCGCCTCGTCGTTGCAGCGGATTTCGGGCTTGATCTCAAACCAATCAATGCCCGTGGTGCGCTTTGCATCGACGGCAAAGCTCCAGCGGGAGGAAACCACCGGCTTGCCCCGATAATAAAGCGCGATTCCGGCGGAGGCGCATTGGGCCTGTAAAAGCGGCAGGCACTCCCGCATGGCGTCGGGGGAGACGGCCATCTGATCGTGGCGTGTGGCCGAGAAGATCGACCCACCAAAGAGGGACAGCGGGATGCGATAGAGCAGCGACTCCATTGGGATGTCACTCGGCGTGACAAGAAACCGACCCTGGCCCAGCATCAGCCGCTCGCTTGGCCCCTGCGCCGCCTGCCAAAAATACAGCAACAGCTCTTTGGTTTTGGATTTAATCACACCTGCCAGGTCGTCGGACTGATGAATCAGCACCGCGATCGCCTTTTTCACTTCCCCCACTTTCTTGAGGGGCATGACTTTAAGCAGCGCCTCAAAGAGGGCGCGCTTGCGTTTTTGTGCCTGAAGCGGCGGGGGGAAGAGGTCACGTCGCCGGTCAATGAAGGAGATAAGGTCAAAGGGAGGCGCCGTCGGAGGGCAGACAACACCGTCCACCTGGCATTCGGCGCACAATATGATTTGCCCTTTGGGTATGATTTGCCCTTTGGGGGTGACCTGCCCCCTGGGACCGGACGGATCAAGCGTCAGGCGATAGCCCTTCTGCCCGATTACCGGTTCGACCTCCTGACCCTCTATTTTCAGCATCAGATGATCCCGCCATGACCCCTTCTCCGGCGTGGGCAGACGGAGCGACAACCGCTGAAACACAGATCGGGGTATCGCAAGAGGGATCGGGGCCTCATCCTCTTCGTCATCCTCCCCGTCCTCGGACTGCGTGGCCATCGGCGGCCCGATCTCCGGCAGCGTTGCTTCTTTTATAAAGGCCAACTCCTCGGCAATGGCGAGATAGATTTCCCAGCCCGCCTCGGATTCAAACGGGCAGAGTTGCCCGGAGGAAAGGTCTGCAACAAGGCCAAAGAAGACACAGACGGGCGTCCGCTGCTGGCCGTCTTGAAGGCAGATGGGGGAGACCCGAACCGTCTCACCACGGACATCAATTTCGGTCTTCGCCGTGTAAGTTCCGCCGGGATTCCAACGGAGGGGAACCTTAGTATCGCCCACTTTAATCCGTATGGGATATTTGTTCCCGTACTTTTTCAGATAGTCGAGGAAGGGCACTTGGGGGCTGTAACTTCTGAGGATCGGAGCCAGCGCACGGGGAGGTTCCACGCGGTAGCGATCGACGGGTTTCCCGTCTTTGTGCAGGGAGAGCGAGGCGTAACCTGTAGAGGGTTCAATGATAATCTCCCAGACCGGTTCGCGGGGCGGAAGCGTTGGAGGGGAGGGGAGAGAGGTCGCTGGCGCGGCGCCCAGGAGCTGCGCCCGGAGGGATTCGCGGTAGTCATCGGTGTGTTGTTCCGTCCGAAACACACCGGTTAGAAGATGGAGGGTCATGAAGAAGACGGTGATGGTGTGTTCACACGGGGCGTCTTCTCCCCGGCTACGACAGGCGCAGGTGGAAGCCAGTTCATCGTCCTGAACGAAGAAGTGAACCACCGACAGCTTGCCGTACATCCGAACCCGCGCGATCAGTTCCTCTCCGGAATCCTCCCATGCGTAGGCCTCCACATTCCCACCCATGTAGCTGTAATGGGC
>CAZQIT010000090.1:0-7824 GCA_964592995.1 uncultured Nitrospirota bacterium
GGTGGAAGCCAGTTCATCGTCCTGAACGAAGAAGTGAACCACCGACAGCTTGCCGTACATCCGAACCCGCGCGATCAGTTCCTCTCCGGAATCCTCCCATGCGTAGGCCTCCACATTCCCACCCATGTAGCTGTAATGGGCACGGTTAATGACCGCCTTCGGCGCACAGAAATAGAGCTGGTCGGGCGGGAACTCCCTGAATGCCTGGAGAACCGCGTTGTCTTCAGTGGGCATCGTTCGAGTGCTGTAGATGAAAAAACGTGCGCGATTCTACCACAGAAAGGGGATCAATCAGAAATACCGATTACAGCCACGACCGATTTTTGCAAAGAGGGGAGGCGCAGCCAACCGCCACGCCCCCCAGATCACCGAATGCTCCCTCCGGTTACCGGCGAAGTTTTACACCGGCAACCGGAGATGCATCGGCTTCCAGACTCCCCGATCAGTCCTTACAGAAGGTGAGGGGATTCACGTGTACAGGATCGTCGGTTTCGCCATTGGTGAGCTTCCGACGCGTGGTTAGCGATACGGTATAGGAGCACTTTGGCCAAGTGGAGATGTCCACATGCTCCGTCCCTGCTGCACCACGTGGAACGACACCAGACGGCAGAACGGGCGCTGTCCAGGGCGTGGCGGCCGAGGAGATACTCAGTCCCCATGAGGCGATCAGTTCATGATCAGCGGTATACAAGATATCCAAGCTGTTCATCAGGCCAGAACAGGGTGTGTTGCCAACCCCAATGAATTGGAGCAGGTTCAGATCGTTCACGGCGCTCCAGTTGTTTACGTAGAGCTTGGCCAGTTCATTGGTCAAAGTGGGCGACGCGATGGTCGGACCGGTGACCGGCTCGGCTTCAAACACAATTCTGATCATCGTGCCGTTTTCTGGATTGGCGGGTGATACGCCAGGCCCGCTACTCAGCGCGGTTCCGTCGGGGACCACTGTCGTCGAGACGAACTTCAGCAAGGGCCCAGAGAACCCGCCGTTGGTCGTTGCCGGATCCATCGTCACCCAACCATCTGCATCAGGCACGAGCACCGCATCCGGAATTTGCCCCCATGGTGTGCCAGGCGGCGGCAATATGGCAGGTGGCGGTGTGGGCCCTAGCGGTGTGGCCCCCGAACCCGCCACGCGGATCGTCTGCGAAGTCCAAATGGGGCCGGGACCGAAGACATTCCACCAGATCGGACGCGATCCTACGGCCACATCGGTGATGTTTGTATTAAGAATCGGTTTCAGAACACCCCCTAATTCGTACTGGAACCGGTAACGCATTGGAGGGCCTCCGGTGGGATAAGTCGTTGGACAATCTCCCACAAGCTCCAAATTCTCGAAGAAACCAAAGCCGGGTCCGCCGTGAGCACTGACGGCGTGTGTCGTACGGCCATCCGTTAGGAAGTTAATATCTGAATAAAGGGCGAAATCACCAACGCGCGTAAACCATGCGTGCGTGATAGGCGGAGCGTCCTTGATGCACAGCTCCACACAAAAGCAGTGGCCCGCATTTTCACGGCTTGGCACGCGCCCATCTGCCTGTGTTTCAGTGGGTAGTAGAAGGTTGCCTCCTGCGTCCTCAATTTTAAAATAGAGATCGGGGCCGCCAATTAACTCCAGATCAAGCCAAGTCCCCTGCCTGAAGTCAACCCCCGCGTAGGTGATGATGAATTTTCCTGCCGCATCAGTGGTAGCGGCAGAACCGAGTGGGTCGTCCACCAACCAGTCCGCATCAAAGGCTTTCACCTTTACGCCCATAACGGGCTGTTTTGTCTTGCAATCCAAAACCCGTCCACAGATCGTCCACACATCAAACCGCGCCAAAACCGCACACCAGAAACGATACGGCAAGCAATAGTCCCAAACAGAGATAAAACCATTCTCGGTTGCCCGATAGCGGGGTTGCAATGTCGTGATGGTAAACTGACGCGGCTTGGGCGGCTGCGGGCCAGGTTTAAGCCGAGGCACCGTGCCACAGTAGACATCCACCTCGAACGCTTCACCGGCGTAGTTCCCGCCCAGATCGAATGCGAAGTTGCCCTCGGCATCCGTTTCGGCTTGCGCAAACAGGCGCGATTCTTTGCACCGCACCTGCTCGTCATCCAGGATGGAAAAGGTCTCTTTGGGATTCGCGACCGCAAGCGCCGTAACGTTGCGCTGCGGATCGACCCGGTAGAGCCGTACTTGGAGGTGGGCAAGTGGTTCCGGACACTCCGCGCAGATGTATCCGCACAAACGTCCTTTGAAGTGATAGCGACTCACGGTGCTACTGACATGCGAACTTGTGGAAATGGTTTCCTTTTTCATGGGTTTTCCTCCGTTTGAGTTTAGGGGGTTGTCCGGATTGACAACCCTCCTCTGTGTCACAACGAAATAGAGAAGCAATATTCATGCCACCCTTTTTTTAAAATTAACATATTGAAATATAACAATAAATATAGCCATCATGCTCTGGGGTCGTATCTTTTTGGATACACCTCTGTGAAATTTCTCCACACGTTTCATTAAACCCAGATTACGCATTGCGTAATCTGGGTTTACCATCATGTTTCGGGGCGAAGTCGATTTTTGACAAAAAACATGTCGCTATGGTATCTTCAGAGTTTCCTCTTCAGGCTGCCGCATGACGGTGGAGGCGGGGTGTCTTGTCTTTGAATCAACAACAGACCGTGGAGATTCTGGATCAGAAACGGTTCGTTGAAACCCTGCGGGAGCGAAGCGACCTCGTCTCCCTGGTTTCCGACTATCTCGTCTTAAAAAAATCGGGACAGAATTATACCGGCCTCTGCCCGTTTCATACGGAAAAAAGCGCTTCGTTTGTTGTCAGTCCCAGCCGGCAACTCTTCCATTGTTTCGGGTGCGGCGCCGGGGGGGATGTTTTTCAATTTCTGATGAAAATTGCGGGCGTCTCTTTTCCCGAAGCGTTGTCACAACTGGCCAGGAAGGCGGGCGTTCCACTCCCCTCTCGAGAAGGACGACCCTCCGGTCGTTCCTCCAATCTGAAGGCGTCCGATTCTGCAGAATCGACGACCGAGCAGATTTATGCCCTCAATCGGGACGTTGCGGACTATTTTCACCAAAACCTGCTAAAGCGGCCGGAAGCGGCGGCTGCGATGGCCTATTTGACGGCCCGAAGCATTACCCAGGAGACGGTTAAAACGTTCATGATCGGATACGCGCTTCCCGCACGGGACGACCTCGTCCGGCACTTTGGACGGCGATTTACGCCGGGCCTGCTTTCGACCGCTGGATTGATTGCGCCGGATGCCCACGCGCCCGCCGCTGCGTCCGGAAGCGGAGGACGATTTTATGACCGGTTCCGGAATCGCATCCTTTTCCCGATCCGCACGTTGCAGGGTGATGTGTCGGGGTTTGGGGGACGTCTGCTGGACCAGTCACATCCCAAATATCTGAATACTCCGGAAACCCCCGTCTTCGTCAAGGGGAAACAGCTCTTTGGCCTGGACCAGTTCCATCGAACACGGAGAGACGCAAGGCCGGAAGACGAATTATCCTCTCTGGTGATCGTTGAGGGCTATTTTGACGTTGTGTCTGCGCATCAGGCCGGGATTCATAACGTGGTGGGCACACTGGGCACCGCCCTGACGGCCGAGCACCTGAATCTGGTGCGGCGAGTCTCCGAAAAAGTGGTGCTTCTCTTTGATCCGGACGATGCGGGTCTGCGCGCCACGCGGCGGGGGGCGACGCTCTGTCTGGAAAAAGAGATTCCGGTGCGGATTGCCACCCTTCCAAAAGGAGAAGACCCCGACCTGTACATCCGAAAGAACGGTCGCGTCCATTTTTTACAGAAAATTCGGGAAGCGATTCCTGCCATTGAATTCTTCATTCAACATGCCGCCCCCAAAACGCCCGATTCGTCGATCCCGTCTCCCTCCCCGGCCGCCCTCTCCATTGAGGATAAGGCCAGGAACATGGCAGAAATTCTTCCGCTGATCGGTCAATTAAAAACAAAAATAGAGCAGAGTCATTATCTGAAAATGTTCGCAGACACCCTGGCCGTATCGGAGGGGGACGTTCGGATGGAGTTCGCTCGCATATCGGGCAAACAGGGCAAACCGGGTGCGGCCAGTACGCCTGCAAGCATCCCCATGCTTGCGCAGGATGAGGCGCTGCTTCTCACACTGCTGCTCCAGGACAAGCGTCCACCTTCTGACTTGAACGACCGACTTGTCCTGGATGATTTCAAAAACCCGCAGGTTAAAAGTATCCTGCAACATTTATGGAACGAGGCCGAGGGGAGATGGTCAGGATTGGCCGGACGGTCTGGTCTGGCCGGGTTGAGCGACGTCGTTGATGCTGAGGCGTTGCCCCTTTTGACCCGTCTGTCGGTGGCCCCCGTTCTGTGTGAGAACCCTCTGGAGGGGGACGACTGCATCACCTCCCTGCGTAGAAAGCGGCTTCAACGGGAGGGTACAGTTCTCCAAAATGCATTACGGCTTGCGGAGAGAGAGAAAGACGCTTCCCGTATGATGAGTTTGCAGCAGCAATTTTTAAACCTTAAAAGAGAGTTGAGCCTTTTGGCAGTTTCCGAGAGCGTGTGAAGGGGGCGATTTGATGGTGAAGGGACGAGGAGAAGCGTTGATGGTAAAAGACGATAAAGTGAGCGACGTAAAGCAATTAATTTCTCTGGGCAAGGAAAAGGGATTTTTGACCTACGACGAGTTAAATTCCGCCCTTCCGGCGGAAACCCTCTCTTCCGATCAACTGGACGATATTATGGTGATGTTCGGTGAAATGGACATTGAAGTGGTCGATGCGGATGACTCCGAGCGCTTTCAAAAAAGCGCGACGGAGGTCGAGGAAGATGTCGAGGTCGAGAGCGAAGCCAAGATTGAGGAAATTGAGGCGGGCGAGGAGTCCGAGGCCGAGGCGGCTGCAGAAGAGAAGGAGATTGATCTGGCCCCCGGCGTGATGCATCGGACGGATGATCCGGTGCGGCTCTACCTCAAGGAGATCGGCGCCGTTCACCTTCTTTCTCGTGAGGGCGAAATTGTCATCGCCAAGCGAATCGAAGAGGGGAAAAAAGAAATCTCACTGATTGTATTCGGTCTGCCCCTGTCCATTCGAGAGGTGCTCAACCTGGGTGAATCGCTGCGGGAAGAGGCGGTGGCCCTCGGAGATGTGGTCATTGTGCAGGAAGAGGCGTTTGAAGCGGACCAGCAGAGCCATGAGGGGCTGAAGACGCGCGTCCTGGAAGCCATGTCCCAGGTCAAAAATGGTCAGCGGGTTTTTGACAAGATTTCCGAGAAGGCCCGGCGGTTGGGCCGTAACCTGAAGGATCGGAAGCAGGCCAAAGAGATGCTGGCAACGGCGCGGCAGCGCATGGTCGAAAAAATCGAGGCGCTCAATTTATGTCCGCACGTCATCACGGGCCTCATTCAGAAACTACATGAATTGGTCGATGTGGTATCTCAGGCAGAGCACGAGATCGCGCTCTGCCGCAGGCGATGCGGCATGGTGGCGGAAGAGTTGGGCGCTTTCTTCCGAAACGTGCGAACGGATGGGCATGAAATGCGGGCCGCAGAGAAGCGGCTGAATCTTTCGGAAGAAGATATTCTGGAAAGTGAGAAGATCTATCGCGGCGCGCGGAAAAAAATCCGTCAGGTGGAAGAAAGCGCCATGATCTCTGCAGAGGAATTAAAAGAGTCCGTGCGGACGCTGGCCCAGGCGGAGCAGAGGGTCAAATGCTCCAAAAGCGAACTGGTGGAGGCGAATCTGCGCCTGGTGGTCAGTATCGCCAAAAAATATACGAACCGGGGCCTTCAATTTCTGGACCTGATTCAGGAGGGCAACATCGGCCTGATGAAGGCGGTGGACAAGTTTGAATATAAACGGGGATACAAGTTTTCCACCTATGCGACCTGGTGGATTCGACAGGCTATTACACGCGCCATTGCCGATCAGGCCCGAACCATCCGCATTCCGGTGCATATGATTGAGACGATTAACAAGCTCATCCGAACCTCCCGACAACTGGTGCAGGAATTGGGCCGGGAACCGACGCCAGAAGAGGTGGCGGAGCGGATGGACCTCCCCCTAGAGAAGGTCCGAAAAACGCTAAAGATCGCCAAAGAGCCGATCTCCCTGGAAACGCCCATTGGCGAGGAAGAGGATTCTCATCTGGGTGATTTTATTGAGGACAAACGGGTGGTCTCTCCGCTGGATGCCTCCATCCGGCATGACTTGCAGCGTCAAATCAATAGTGTGCTTCAAACGTTGATGCCCCGAGAAGAAATGGTGCTCCGAAAGCGATTCGGTATTGGCGAAGCGACGGATCATACCCTGGAAGAGGTCGGGCAGGACTTTCAAGTCACACGGGAACGCATCCGCCAGATCGAAGCCAAGGCCCTGCGGAAATTGCGACATCCCAGCCGAAGCAAGCGCTTAAGGGGCTTCGTCGAAGGCTTGGTCGGCGGCTAGTCCTTGCCGGACGGGCGATGTGCTTCGCACACCTGCCAGTGCCGCGTGGGTTTAACCCAGATTACGCATTAGGAAAAATGGGCGAATCCCCTCCTTTTCAAGGAGGGGAGGGGAGGTCACAGTGTGTTTATCTTTATTTTTCGGTCTGTTTGCTTGAATGTTTTTAAACAAACCCCTCCTAACCTCCCCTTGGTAAGGGGAGGATTTAACCCCATTGCGTAATGTGGGTTTAACAGCCGCAAAGCGGCGGGGGAGTCCTGCCGGACGGCGGTATGCTTCGCACCCCTGCCAATGCCGCGTGGTTTTAACAGCCGCAAAGCGGCGTTGAGGGGGAGGCTCCCATCCGGCTTTGCCGGTGGGAGGGGGCGACGCAAGCCCCTCTAATAGGGCCCATAGCTCAGCGGTTAGAGCCGCCGGCTCATAACCGGTTGGTCCCAGGTTCGAATCCTGGTGGGCCCACCCATTTATTCACAAGGAGCATATCGTGAGCGATCAACTGGCGTTGCTGGTTCAACTTCAGGATTTGGACCTTCAACTGCATCAGATCAAAGGAGAACAGAAGCGAATTCCAGAAAAATTGAATACTGCGGAACAGCACTTGGAGATGGAAAAAACGGTGCTTACCAAGATAAAAGCCACACTGGAGTTGGCCAATAAAGAAAAGCGGGAGGAAGAACGGGAACTGGTCCTTTGTGAAGAAAAAATCAAGAAGTCCAAAAGCCGGTTGACCGACTTGAAGACCAACAAAGAGTACCAGGCGCATCTCCATGAAATCGAAGCGGCCAAACGCGAGTTGGGCAATATCGAAGAGCAGCTTTTACTGGGGATGGACAAGGTCGATTCTCTTAAAAAAGAGATGTCGGTTCAGGAGGCCGCCGTCGCGGCGGAAGAGTCTCGATTCACCACCGAACGGGATCAAATGGAGCACCTGATGGAGCGGCTTTTGGAGTCGGCTCGGCAGGTTGAAGCGGCCTGGACGATCCAGACTTCGGGGGTGGAGCCGAAGCTCCTGGAAGAATATAAACGGCTGATGGTCCAAAAAAGACTGGCGGTCGTCGCGGTCAAAGACAATAACTGCGGCGGCTGTCATTTTCGTCTGCCGCCCCAGTTGATTGCCGAGGTCAAGCGGCGCGAAAAATTGCTGACCTGCGACTATTGCTACCGCTTTCTGTATGTCATCGCGTAGGTCTTGGAGTAGGGGCGCACGGCCGTGCGCCCCTACCTTCTCCATAACCCATCCCCACCTCACCTCCCCTTGAAGGGGCTATCTCTGTCCCATAACTTTTGCTGGACACGGGAGAGTGCCCTGTAGTAATATGGGGGCATGTTGATTTGTGGGCAGGATTTTTCGGATAAAACGATTGGTCGTATACGCGCTACGATATTGG
>CAZQIT010000091.1:0-4703 GCA_964592995.1 uncultured Nitrospirota bacterium
GGAGTGAAGTACCACCTGCGCAAACTGCAAGAGCAAGGGCTTCTCCGACGCATCGGGCCCGACAAGGGTGGCCGATGGAAAGTGGAGGCGGAATGAGTGCCCAACGCCATTCCGAAGCGGCCTTCGAGACCGTCATCGAAGCACACCTCCTCCAGAACGGCTATGTGCCGATTGCCCGCGAGGGCTTCGACCGCGAGCGCGCGATCTTCCCCGAGACGGTGCTTGCCTTCATCCGCGAGACGCAGCCGAAGGAGTGGGCCAAGCTTGAGGCACTGCACTCTGAACCTCTATGGATTCCTGAGCCAGGTGATTCCCTATCAGGACTCGGACATCGAGCGCCTGTACGTGTTTCTCCGACACCTAGCGGCCAAACTGCCCCGCCGTAAGAACGGCCCCGCCTATCAGTTCGACGACGAGGTGCGGCTCGACTACTACCGCATGCAGAAGATCAGCGAAGGTTCGATCTCGTTGCAGGACGGCGAAGCCCGCCGCCTCGATGGCCCGACGGAGGTCGGCAGCGGCTTGGTGCGGCCTCAACCGGTGCCGCTGTCGCACATGTTCGTCGCTCCGTTCGTCGGCTCTTTGCCATCAAAGGCCGTGATCGCTCAAAGCCCATCCTCCTCCTGATTTCCCACCGGAGAATGCTCCACGCTCTGGTTCGAGAAATCCCGCCCCGAGCCGAAGAGGTGGTGGCGCGCTGCTGGCCGGGGCCCCTGACGCTAATCTTCAATTCATCCGAGACGGTGTCTCCCCTTTTAACGGGCGGAATCCGCACGATCGGTGTCCGTCTTCCGGATTCTCCCTTTCTGGTGCGCCTCATTGATGCCGTAGGCTTCCCCGTCACGGCCACCAGCGCGAACCGCTCGGGAGGACCCAATCCCGCCTCCGCACGAGAGGTTTCCGAGGCCCTGGGCGCGTCCATTGACATGATTGTGGATGGCGGACCCTGTCGCAGTCTCCCCTCGACGGTGCTGGATGTGACCTTTCCACTGCCCCGAATGGTGCGGGAAGGCGCAATGGGAAGCGATGCGCTGAATCCTTTCCTTGTCTCGCAGGGGCCGCACCCCTCGCAGGGATCGCATCCCTCGCAGGGGTCGCACCCCTAAAACAGGACGGGGGTGGTGAATTCGGGGGGATGGATCTCCGCCTCGGTAATAGACTGGTTTACAATTCGGAAGGCCCGTACATCTGCCCCGTGATCCAGTGAAATGATCAGGTAGTGGACATCGGGATAGACGGCCAGACGCACATCGGTGGCGGAGGGGTAGGCGGGAGAGTGGGGATGAGAATGATAAATGGCTTGCAATTCGATGCCCTCTTCTCGCATCTGCTTGAAGGCACGGAGCTGTTGTATGGGGTCCATGATATAGCGAAACCGCCGATCGGACGGTACCTTTAAGTCCGCAACCAGCGGCGCATCCGACGGCAAATTATCGATCCGAAAAAGCACGCTCACGGCATCTGCCCCCGCCAGCAGGCCGCAGCACTCGTTGGGGGCCTCTTCCTGCGCATGGGCGACCATCTCGTCAATAAGGGCTTTTGGAATGCGGAGCATGGGCGTCATTTGGAAGGGGGTGAATGCAGGCCCCTTAAAATGGACAGGTTGATGCGGTCTTCGTGTAAGTCCTTCCCCTTCGGCGTCTCCAGTACCATCGGCAGGCCGACAAACCGAGGATCGTTCATCAAATACGAAAAGGGTTCTATCCCCATTTTCCCCTGGCCGATCTGTTCGTGCCGATCCACGCGACAGCCCCGCTCTTTTTTGCAATCGTTAATGTGAAAGGCCTGAATGCGGGAGAGGCCGACGACCGCATCTAGTGCTGCAAACGTGGCGTCGTATTCTACTCGCGTCTGCATGGCATATCCCGCCGCGAAGACGTGACAGGTGTCGAAACAGACGCCGACCCGTTCCGAATCTTCGATTTGCGAAAGGAGGGCGCCCACCTCCTCAAAGCGATGCCCCACGCAGGTACCCTGCCCCGCCGTCAATTCAATCAGGATGTTCAGGCGAAACCCGCGGGTCTTCCGATGCAACAGGTTCAGCGCACGGGCCGCCGCCGCAACGCCCGCCTCCACGCCAGCCCCCATGTGCGCGCCAGGATGCAGTACCAGACAGGGAATCTCCAGCGCCTCCGCCCGCTCCATTTCCACATGGAGTGCATCGACCGCACGCACCCAGTTGCCTTCGTCGGGGGTGCAGAGGTTAATCAGATAGGCGCTGTGTACCAGAGCGGGGACGACCCCTGTGTCGTCTCGCGTCTTTTTAAAGTGGGTGATTTCCGAGGCCGTGAGGGGTTTGGCGTTCCATTGATTGGAGTTTTTGGAAAAAATCTGAATCACGTCGCAGCCCGCCGCCCGTCCGCGAATGAGCGCCTGATCCAACCCACCGGCAATCGACATATGCGCACCCAGCAAGAGCGGTGCGGCGTTGTTCAGATTTTTATCCTGACTTTTCATGACACCTCGAACTCGGATATAATACCCTCCGTGACGGGGGGTTGCAATCATGAAGACGATGTTTGAAAAAATCTGGGAGTCCCATCGGGTACACGAAGAGGCGGGGCAGCCCACGCTGCTTTATATTGACCGCCATCTGGTGCACGAGGTGACCTCGCCGCAGGCGTTTGAGGGCCTGCGCTTTTCGGGGCGTCGGGTGCGCCGCCCCGATTTGACCTTTGCGACGATGGATCACAACGTGCCGACTTCCGATCGCGCACTGCCCATCGAAGACCCCATTTCGGCCCGGCAGATGCAAACCCTTTCGGACAATTGCCGCGAATTCGGGATCACGCTGTTTGATCTGAACAGTCCGGAACAGGGCATCGTTCATGTGATCGGCCCGGAATTGGGTCTGACGCTGCCGGGGATCACGCTGGTCTGCGGCGACAGCCATACCTCCACGCACGGGGCTTTCGGCGCACTGGCTTTTGGCATTGGTACCAGCGAGGTCGAACAGGTCCTGGCGACGCAGTGCCTGCCCCAGGATAAGCCCAAGACCTTTCTGATTGAAGTACAGGGCGCCTGTCCTTATGGCGTGGAGGCCAAGGATATGATTTTGTCGGTCATCGGACAGATCGGCACTGCGGGTGGCGCGGGCTATGTCGTCGAATATGCCGGAGAGGCGATCCGTGCCCTGACGATGGAAGAGCGAATGACGGTCTGCAATATGTCGATTGAGGCGGGTGCGCGCGCCGGCATGATTGCGCCGGACGAGACGACCTATGCCTACCTGCGCGGACGACCCTACGCGCCGCGCGATTTTGACGCGCAGGTGACGGCATGGAAACGGCTTCCCAGTGACATCGGGGCGCGGTTTGACCGCACGCTTTGGTTAGAGGCCCGTACGCTGTCGCCCCAGGTGACGTGGGGCACGAATCCGGCCCATGTGGCGGCCATTGATGGCCGCGTTCCCGATCCAGCGCAGGCCCCCGATCCGGCCTCCCGCAAGTCTGCGGAACGGGCATTGGAGTACATGGGCCTAACGCCGAATACGCCGATGGTGGACATCCCCATCGACAGGGTCTTCATCGGCTCCTGCACCAATTCCCGAATTGAAGATTTGCGCAAGGTGGCGCGATTTGTGCGGAACAAGAAGGTGGCCGCAAGCGTCTATGCGATGATCGTGCCCGGCTCCCGGCAGGTCAAAGCGGTCGCCGAGGCGGAAGGGCTGGACCGCGTCTTTCAAGAAGCGGGTTTTGATTGGCGGGAGTCGGGTTGCTCAATGTGCCTGGGGATGAATCCGGACATTCTCAAGCCGCAGGAGCGCTGCGCGTCCACCTCCAATCGCAATTTTGAGGGGCGGCAGGGAAAGGGGGGCCGAACCCACCTGGTCAGCCCGGTCATGGCGGCGGCGGCCGCCATCGAAGGCCATTTTGTGGATGTGCGGCAATACATATTAGGAGATGCGTAAGATGGAATCGTTTAAAACATGTACCGGTGTGGTTGCGCCGCTGGATATGCCCAATGTGGATACGGACCAGATTATCCCGAAGCAGTTTCTCAAACGCATTGAGCGGACCGGTTTCGGCCCCTTCCTCTTCTATGACTGGCGCTTCTTGGACGGTCTTGCGCTGAATCCCGACTTTGAGATGAACCAGTCCCGTTATGCAGGCGCTGCGATCCTCCTGACAGGGGCCAACTTCGGCTGCGGTTCTTCGCGCGAACATGCCCCCTGGGCGCTTTTGGATTATGGAATTCGCTGCATCATCGCCCCCTCCTTTGCCGATATTTTTTACAACAACTGCTTTAAAAATGGGATGCTGCCGATTACGGTGTCCGAAGATCAAGTCGAGGCCCTTTTTCAGCGGGTGCGGGCCACTCCCGGCTATGCCCTGACCATTGATCTTGCGGCCCAGACGGTCACCGCATCAGACGGCCTCACTTTTGGCTTTGAGGTTGACCCCTTCCGCAGGCATTGTCTGCTTAACGGCTTGGACGACATCGGCCTCACGCTGCAACACGCAGAAAAGATCACCGCTTACGAAGTGGCGCATCCGGTACACCCGATCCGCCAAACGGGGTGATCCCCTCCTTAAAAAACCCCTTGATTCCCTCCCCTCGGGAACTGGGCGTTCATCGGGTGCGGTCTAAAAAGGGTGAGTCGACCCAGGCCCTGATTGAACGATACCAGAAAAATCCCTTCGTGGAATATGCCGAACCGAATGCCCTGATTGAGATTCAACAGGCGGTCAACTTTCCGAATG
>CAZQIT010000092.1:0-4467 GCA_964592995.1 uncultured Nitrospirota bacterium
CGGATGATCCGGGCAGCCCAACCGACAGACAAGATCGTGTCGTTGCGGGCCTGATCTACAGCTTCTAAGGCTGGCTACCGCTTTTAAAGCTGAATTGAACGGTCGGCATAAAGCGAGTGGGGGAGGGGGGACGCGTCCCCCTCCCCCACTCGGCGCATAAAAACGAGGAGGGGAACATGGCCAGGCGATCTATTTTCGACAAATTTGTTGGAGCGTGGGTTTTTGCGGTTTTCCTGTCCATGAGCTTCTTTTCTCCCGTGTTCGGCCAAGATGTAGGCGCCCCGCCGGACGCCCCGCAAACGACAGGCGTAATCCTGCCGGAGACTTCGGTTCCGCTGTCCGTAGAAGACGCCCCACCGTCCGTGGCTGCGGTGGCCGATGCCCCGCCTGTAGCCGTACCGGTTGGGCCTGCCGAGTGGAAGGTGGCGGCCGATACCCTCTGGACGCTGCTCACCGCCATGCTGGTTTTCTTTATGAACCTCGGCTTTGCCATGGTCGAGTCGGGCTTCTGCCGCAGCAAGAACACGGTCAATATCCTTTCCAAGAACTTCATCGTTTTTGCCGTCTCCTCCATCGCCTTCTGGGTGATCGGCTGGGGCCTGATGTTCGGAAACGGCTCCGGGTTCATGGGCAGTTCGGGCCTCTTTTTCATCGGCGGCGCAGACAACTCCCCGATGAGCGGCGACCTCTATAAAGGCGACTACACCGCCATTGCCTGGACCACCATCCCTCTGCTGGCCAAGTTTTTCTTCCAACTGGTCTTTGCGGGGACGGCGGCCACCATTGTTTCCGGCGCCGTGGCCGAGCGGATCAAATACATCTCGTTTATCGTCTTCTCGTTCTTTCTGGTGGGTGTCATCTACCCAATTGTCGGCCACTGGATTTGGGGCGGCGGGTGGCTGGCGGGGAAGGGGATGTGGGATTTTGCCGGCTCCACCGTCGTACACTCCGTCGGCGGCTGGGCGGCGCTGGCGGGCGTGATGATCCTCGGCCCCCGCATCGGAAAATATGGTGCCGACGGAAGGGTCAACGCCATTCCCGGCCACAGCATGACCTCGGCCACCATTGGGGCCATTGTGCTCTGGCTGGGCTGGTTTGGATTTAATCCGGGCAGCACGATGGCCGCCGCCGTCGGCGACATATCCCGCATCATCGTCACCACCAACACGGCGGCTGTCGCCGGACTGCTTGCGGCCACGGCCACGGCCTGGATCGTCATGGGCAAGCCCGACTTGGGCATGTCGATCAACGGCCTGCTCGCGGGGCTGGTGGGCATCACCGCGCCCTGCGCCTTCGTTTCCGTTGGCAGCTCCTTCTGGATTGGCGCCATTGCGGGGGTGCTGGTTGTCTTCGCCGTGTTCATGTTCGATAAACTTAAACTCGACGATCCGGTGGGGGCGCTCGCGGTGCATCTGTGTTGCGGCATCTGGGGCACCTTCGCGGTCGGGCTTTTTGCGGAAGATCAATTTATCCCCAACACCACCGGGAACGGCCTCCTCTTTGGCGGCGGCATGAAACTGCTCATGAACCAGATCACCGGCATCGTGGCGGTGGGCCTCTTCACCTTCGTTCTCTCCTACGTCATCTGGCTGGCCATTAAGATGGTGCTCGGCGTGCGCGTCTCCGAGGCTGAAGAGATGGAAGGCCTAGACATCGGCGAGCATGGCCAGGCGGCCTATGCGGATTTTTCCATCAGTTCCATCGGAACGTCGGTCGGCAGCGGACAGAGAAAGAGAAAATAGGCCCATCCATACTAGAGAGGCCCATCCGGGCGGGAGGACACCATGAAAAAAATTGAGGCGATCGTCAAACCCTTCAAGCTGGAAGACGTCAAAAAGGCCCTGTCCGACATCGGTATCTACGGGATGACCGTGACCGAGGTGAAAGGGTTCGGACGGCAAAAAGGCCACAAGGAGCAATATCGCGGGGCCGAGTACACCATCGAGTTTATCCCAAAGGTGAAGATTGAGATTGTTGTGACCGATGACATTGCCGACAAGGTGGTGGCCACGCTGATGGCCGCAGCCAAAACCGGCTCCATCGGCGACGGCAAAATTTTCGTCACGTCGCTCTCCGGCGCCATCCGCATCCGCACCGGAGAGATGGGCGACGCCGCGCTGTAAAGCCGAGCTAGGGGGCCGCCCGCTCCAGCGTCTGGTTGTCCCGTAGCGGAGCGGAGGGGCAACGCAATAGCTCATCCGTGCGCTTAGTGCGTCGGCTGGAGCGAGGTGTTAGGCACCTTCCGGGCGGTGAACTCAATGGGTGTATGCCCAGAAAAGCCGCCCTCGGTTTGCATAATGAAATTGATCTCATCGCGTAAAACTTTCCCCTGGTAACGATGTACCTCATCTTTAGTCTCTTCGCCAAGGGCCGTTTGTGTTTTCGTGATGAATTGGAGCTTATCTTTTTTCGCCTTTCCCTCGAGAATCCCCCTCTCCATTCCTAGAAAAGAGGCTGTTCCATACACTTCTTCCCCGTCCCCACCGAACGTGAAGGTCTCGGAATACTTGGCATTTTGCCAATCATAAGTGACTTCAGCTTTCCACTCGCCGTTAATGTCGGGCCGCGTTTCCGTAATTACCAAATCCCAAAGGTCTTTCGCCGCATTGGTGAAGGTCGACAGGGCAATGACAATCGTCCCCAAGATAATCAGCGGGGCCACAATGGGGTTGTTCTTGATCCGCAAATTGAATCTATCGAATCGTGTTTTTGACTCGTTCATAACCTTTAACCTGATCTGACTCAACAGCCGAAGCTTCGGCAGTGCCCAACGAGTCTGTAGGAAAACCAAAAAATTCAAAAAATTTCGGCACCCAAAATGATCCCCTCATTTGAGATCGTTGTTTATACGCCCAATTTAGGGGCATTTTTTTCACTGCTTTTCTGTCGAAACGTTTTCCTACAGCCTCAACGTCCAAGATAAGCTGCCCGCGCACCGACACTGAATAAAAAAATTCGACGCTGGTGCGGGTCAGCTTGAGCGCCTTGTTGGGCAAGGCCATACAACTTGGATGGAATAGTGCCCGCTTTCTTAAACAAAAGCAAAGCCAAGTCAAAACTAGATTTGACCCATTTATAACGCCAAAGTAAAGACCTGACCCTAAGCCTCGTGACCCTAAGCCTCGTTCCGAGATTCTATCATGAGGCACGCATGGAGCCGGAGAGGCTTACCCGCCGAGATTGGACGCGCCGGTGGCTGTACGTGCCGTCGCCCGTAACGCCACTGGAATTGATCGACGGACTCAAGGATGCCGACTTTGCCCTCCAAAGTACGGAAAAACCCATCACGATCAAGACACGGCTCGAAGACGTGCTGCGGGTGATCGGAATGCCATGATTCCTTCATTTTTTACTCGAACAGATCGGTGTGTGTGCCGGCGCGCACGAACACAATCAAGCCATGTTTCCCGCTGTCATTGAGCTTGTACGCGAGCAGAAAGTCCCCGCCGATGTGGCACTCCATATACCCTTCCCAGTCGCCACACAAGGGGTGGTTGAGCCACTCAGGCCCGAGTGGGCCTTCGTTTGCGATCAGCAGCAACATGGCCTCTTTGAGCCGGTTCATGTCATACCGGCCTGCCCGAGACAACCGCTCCCAGTCCTTCAAGAAGGACCTTGCATAGTCCGCCGCACGCGGCAGCGGGGCACGCTTACTTGTGACTGTTCTTTTCAAGGTCATCAAACAGTTCGGTAGCCGTAGCAAAGCGGGCCTGGCGTGTGTGCGCAATCTCGTCGGCCTCAGCCATCGCGGCGCGCGTTTCGACATTCGGCACCTTGAGCGCGAACGGCATTTGTTGCTCGGCAACCACACGCATCAAAAACACGCGCACGGCATCAGAGACGGACAGCCCCATCATAGCCAGTGTCTCGGTGGCCTGCGCCTTGATTTGTTCGTCCACGCGGACGTGAACCATCGTGGTAGTAGCCATAGCAGCCTCCTTTCAGGATTGAGATACACTGTATCTCACATGCTTGCAACAAGCAAGGAGCACCGCATTCCTGGGGTTGCTGCGCAAATCGCTGGACCTGCTTCACTTTTAGCGTGGGTGTTATTGACATCTGGCAGATGTTGCTGGCCGACGAAGTCGCAATGGCGTTCCTGTAAGGAGTCGCGGACCATGCTGTGGGGAGGGTCTGCTGTCGGATGGAATCGGGCGCACGGGGCTTCCATTTCTTCCGAATCTGTTTTTATTCTCTACTGAAACACAGGTACGCCGAGAACAAATCCGCTGTCCGCAAGATCCTCTGGCTTGACAACGATTTTCCGTTCCCCTGATAATCACACGTTTCCATGGAGAAACTGAACAACAACACTTAGGGCTCGTCCATGAATAACATCCACACCAAGGGCAAACGAGTCGCCCTGTTTGCAAGGCGCGAGGAGCGCGCATACCCTTTGGTATGTAAGCGACGAGCAACGCAGCAAACAGGAATGAATCGGCAGCCCGACTGGGGATGTTATTCATG
>CAZQIT010000093.1:0-2586 GCA_964592995.1 uncultured Nitrospirota bacterium
GCGCTTTATGCGGGGCCGGTACAAGCGGCCTTTTCGGACGCCACCGAAACGCGGGGGATTGGATTGGATGGCAGCGACGCTGCGGGGATCGCCTGGGGCGACTATGATGATGACGGAGACGAAGATCTTTATGTGACGCGCCAGGATAGAAAACAAAATTCCCTCTATCAAAATAACGGCAGTGGCGTCTTTAAGGATGTCACGCTGGAGGCCGGCGTTCAGAACCCGTCGTTAGGGTGCGAGGCCT
The DNA here is from genome assembly GCA_964592995.1 of uncultured Nitrospirota bacterium. GTDB lineage: Bacteria > Nitrospirota > Nitrospiria > SBBL01 > CAZOFZ01 > CAZOFZ01. The sequence continues at coordinate 248 of CAZQIT010000093.1, forward strand.
GGGGTGCGGCATGGGGCGATTACGACAACGATCGCGACCTGGACCTATTTGTCACGTACGGGACCTCGCTTGGATGTCCCAATCTGCTGTTTCGGAATAATGGTGACGGGACTTTTATAAATGTAAGCCAGGATGCAGGACTGGAAGGCGGATCCAACAAACCGTCTCGTACGGCATCTTGGATCGACTACGACCGGGACGGATGGCTGGACCTTTATGTGGCCAATCGTGGTACCCAAGATATCGGGGCCACGGATCGTAATTTTCTTTATCACAATCTGGGAAACGGCAAGTTTGAGGATGTGGCCGCTACTCTGAATCTAGACGGTGGTACGCTCCCCTCTTTTACCGGCGTCTGGTCAGACTATAACAACGATGAAAATTTGGATCTTTTTGTGGCCTCCGACTTTCATGGCCTAGAGTTGTTCAAAAACGGAGGAGGCTGGCCCAACGGCAGCTTTATTCGTGAGACCAGTACGGCATTTGCGGGGAAGCTGATCAACAGTCTGGGCCCGCCAATCCCGGAGGCCGATTGTGTGCGGGCTAGCGATGATCATTTTACGTTGGCATCATCATCTGATCATTCGCACTGTCTTCTGGACGAGCCTACTGTCGGACTGGTGCCGGATAAACCCACCTATGGTGCCCTCCCGTTTAATGCCATGGGGGTCTGTGCAGGCGATTACAACAACGATGGTTTCATGGACTATTACGTAACCAATTTTTCTGTGGACGACTATCAGGGGGCGGACCAGGATCAACATGGGAAGCTGGAATCGGCCCTTTGGCACAATAATGGCGACGGTACATTCACGGAAGGTGCGCGCACTGCGGGTCTAAACAAACTGGTTGGAACGGAAACCCGTGACCCCAATGGGAATGGGACGGTGCTGGTCAGCATTCAAGAGCGGGAGACCGTGGAGTGGGGATGCAACTTTTTTGATTACGACAATGATGGGGACCTGGACCTTTATGTGGTTAGCGGAAATCCGCCTGGTACCCAAGACGGCACGATTGTTCAGCGGGACAGTCTTTATCGGAACGATGGGAATGAAACATTCACGGATGTAACGGAGGAAGAAGGATTGCTTGGAAGTGGAAATGATTGCATCTCCCCGTGCAGTACAGACGGTGAGGCTTCGGGCTTAGGTAGCGCCGTCGCGGATGTCGATAACGATGGCGATCTAGACCTGTTTGTCGCCAACAACGATTTCGGTAGCAGCCGGCTCTATTTAAACGGTCAACCTGCAGGCAGGCATTGGTTGAAGGTCCGTCTGCAAGGATTGGCGCAAACGTTCGGCGTGGGCGCACGAATCATCGTAACGGTTGGCGGCAAGAGGCAGATCCGAGAGGTGATCTCCGGTTCCAGCTATCTTTCCATGGACAGCCTGATTCAGCACTTTGGCCTGGGTGATGCCACGACGGTGGACCAAGTAGAAGTTCAATGGCCGGGGGGAGGGGCGCCCACTGTGCTGTCAAACCAAAAAGTAGATCAGACCTTGGTGATGCAGGAGGCACAAAGGGACTGCGAAAGTACAGATGACGTCCCCCCCCTTCCGCCAGCAAAGGTCGAAGCGGTGGCTGTGGGAGCAGGACAGATTCAACTCTCATGGGAGGCAGCCACGGACAATCTGGGTGACTGCATCCAGAGCTATGGGATTGAACGTAACAAGAGAGGCGTTCCCGTCAATGTGAGCGGGCTGGCCTATACCGATCAGACCGTATTGCCTGAGACGGACTATTGCTACACCGTGACTACGATTGACACGGCGGGGAATGTGTCTTTACTTTCAGAAGAGGTTTGCGCCAGTACGGGTGCCGATACCAAGTCCCCCTCCACGCCGGGCGGACTGACAGCCACCGTGTTGAGTTTTCGTGACGTGTCGTTGACCTGGGCGCTGGCCGAGGATGATGTGGAGGTGGATGAGTACCGAATCTACCGGGATGGGCAACTGGTGGTCACCCTGGATGCCCCTCCCTACCAGGATAAGCGCCTGACGACAGGGATAAAATATTGCTATACGGTGCTGGCTGTGGATGCGGCCGGCAACGTTTCCGACGCCCAAAAACCGCCGTCCTGCGTGACGCCGCAGGATTCCGTGCTTCCACAGCCGCCACAGGGGTTGGCGACGACCCGCGTGGGGGCGACGGACGTGGACCTGCTCTGGAGTGCGTCGGCCGATGACGTTGGGGTGGAGAAATATAACATTTACCGCAATGGCCTTCTGGTGGGGGAGCCGACCAGAGTAACATTCAAGGATACGGGATTAAGCCCCGGGACGGCCTATACCTATCTGGTCTATGCGGTAGACGCCGCAGGCAATATTTCGCTCTCCAGC
>CAZQIT010000094.1:0-2523 GCA_964592995.1 uncultured Nitrospirota bacterium
TATTCGCTTTTCTCGACTGCTGCCCGCTCCAGCGCCAGATATTCCTGCGGCGTGTAACGGGGCGCAATAGCTGGGGATGACATGTGCGTCCCTCCAAATGTGATGCGACTTCTTCTGCTGTATTGAGGGCGATCTTACAGAATCAGGCCCCGCTTGTAAATGTGTCGGTGTCACATTTTGCCCTGATGTTGTGCGGACTCGCATTCTGTCCGTTTCATATTCAACCTCCTTTCAACTGAAGATGAACCCGGACAACTTACGTGTTCTCTACACGGCCTTCGCGCACCGCTTGCCCTACCCCGCATTTCTGTCATAAGATGATGTCCGTGCAAACAGACAAGACCTTTTACATCATGGATGGGAGCGCTGCGGTGGGTTTGACTCGATACCGCGCAACGCCCTAAATCCCGACACGAAATTCTGTTTTCCGAATGAGACGGACATTAAAACGTGTTCGGTGTAGGAGATTGTGAGTACGAGAGTGACATGCTGACATCCCTGTCCGTTTCCGGTTACAAAAGCCTGCAAAATTCCGACGCGAAGTTTACGCCGTTTACCGTGATCATCGGGCGCAACAACGTAGGGAAGAGTAATCTGTTCGATATTTTACGGTTACTTTCACATTGGGCGCAGATGCCGGTCGCTGCGGCCTTCAGGCCGGAGCGGCATCGCGGCGACCCCATCGAGTCCTTTCACTCCGAGGCGGACCCGTCCTTAAAGATAGCCTGTGGGTTTGACCTGACCGGCGTGCCCCATCCCTCCCACGAGGGTACAACCCTGAAGTATCCGACTCTAGACTACGAATGCGACCTGGTGTTTCAGCGTGGTGTTTTTGCGTTGCGGTCCGAGAGCCTTAAAGGACGCACGTCGCGTAAGCCTCGCAACCTCATTACACCTGACGTAGACCGGGAACGTATTTCCATAAACCGTGACACAGCCCTGTCCGGGAAAACACGCATCTTCCCCTTGCCCGCAGTACGGTCTGTGTTGACGATCATTGATGATGCCGAACTGTATCCGCACATTGTGGCCCTGGCCCGCGAGTTGAGCGCCTGGCGTTTTTTCCACTTTGAGCCGGAGATTTTACGCGAACCGTCTCCGACCATGGACATCCTGGAGCTGGAAAGCAGCGGGCGTGGACTGTCCGGTTTCTATGACACACTCTCCAACCTGGACCCGGAGCGTTTTGCTGCAACCGAGCGCGCACTGCGGCGCGGCATCCCGGACGCACAAGGGATTCGCCTGCTACAAACGGGAGACCGGCGGCGGCTTCTGGCCGTGGTCCGCGATGATGGACGTGAATTTAGCGCACGGGTGCTTTCAGATGGAACGTTGCGTTTTCTTGCGCTGTTGGCACTGGCCTACGCGCCGCGCCCTCCCGGCCTGGTTTGTTTTGAAGAGCCGGAGAATGGTGTCCATCCCGCACGCCTGCCATTTGTGGTGGATACCCTGCGGGGTTTAAGCGAACGCGGACGCGAGGGAGGCCCCCGCTCTCAGGTGCTGGTGAATTCCCATTCTCCCTACCTCGTCGATTTATTGCGGCCATCCGAAATGATCCGCACGAGCCAAGAGGAAGGACGCACATTCTTTACTCGCGTGGAAGAGGATCTGTTTGGGCGTCCCGAACTCAAGGAAATGTTGGAGAAAGGCGAACAAACGTTGGGGGAAATATGGTCGCGGGGAGATCTGCGTGACGCTTAAACTGGGATTTGCACTGGAAGGCAACAGCGACTACCCCATCGTCCCCCGCATGGCCCGTCGTGTCATTGCTGCCTTGTGCCCCGCTCCGGAACTTTCGCCCGATTCAACCCTGCGTCCGCGCGAACGCGGGCATGGGTTTGTGAAGAAGTTGCCCATGTTTGCACAGCAGATGCGCGAAGACGGTGTGGATATTGTCGTGGCCGTTGTGGATACGGATAACACCTGGATTGGAGAGCGGAGACAACTGCTTCGAGACGCCAAGTCAAAGTGTAAGCAGTCGTCTGCCGTATGTCTTGCAGACGGTTTGGCCGTGCGCAAACTCGAAGCCTGGTTGCTGTCCGATCGGAAGGCCCTCTTGAACGTGTTCGGCGGCGGCCGTGGCGGCAAAGTGGATGTTCCTGACAATCCAGAAGAAGACCCCGATCCCAAGGGCACGCTCAATCGCATTGTTCGCGTGCTGACGGATGGACGCGAGATTAGTTTTGTTCCCTCGGCAGAGAAGCTGGCCGATGCGATCTGCCTGGACCTATTGCGTAAAAAATGCCCGCATTTTGACGACTTTGCCAAAACACTGCTCGACTGTGTGCGCGAGCGACAACGCCCCCTATGACTTCCCAATTTTACATCATGGATGGGAGCGCCGCAGTGTATCGGGCCTACCATGCCGTTCGGGGGTTGTCGACGGCGACGGGGCTTGCGACCAACGCCGTCTATGGCTTCACCCAAATCCTCTTGAAAATGGTGCAGGACGCATCAATGGACGCCCTGGCCGTTGTGTTTGATACGAAAGGGCCGACGTTTCGTCACGTGGCCTATCCCGAT
>CAZQIT010000095.1:0-3575 GCA_964592995.1 uncultured Nitrospirota bacterium
TCGCAGGTTCAAATCCTGTCACCCCGACCATTATAAAGAATAATACGCTTGGGTGTGTGGTGCCGAAGGGGGGATTTGAACCCCCACGGGTTGCCCCACACGCCCCTCAAACGTGCGTGTCTACCATTCCACCACTTCGGCTATTTTCCCGTCCGACCCGCTGCATTATAGGGTCTTCACCGGGCACTGTCAAACGCCAAAACAGTCCTCTCAGATGCCCGCGTACCATTCGTAGCCCTGGTCTTCCCAGTAGCCGCCGCGACCTCCGGCGATTCCATCCAGCCGGTCGACCAGCGAAATCCGCATCACAAATTTGGCGTGTTTATAGCCCAACTGCCGCTCCACCCGCAGGCGGATCGGCGCACCGTGGCCCATCGGGAGGGGCTGATCGTTGAGGTCATAGGCCAGAATCGTTTGGGGATGGGTGGCATCCGAAAGGTCGATGCTCTCGTAATAGAACGCGCCGGCGGGTGAGGCCCTCCGCCCCCGAAAGGAGACGGACGAATCGCTCGTCCCGCGAGAGCGCATCACAGCCCGAAAGCAGAAACAGCCCCGCCATCTGCGCGGTCCGCATCAGAAAATGCCGACGATCTATTGGCTGCATCAGTCTCCCGTTATGCCGCAAAAACCACGGCAACGCAACCCGCCGATGTCGCGCGGCGGGCCGGGCCGACCACAATTTGCACGTCACGGCCAAGCCGAACGAGACAATCCAGCATTTTCGTCTCGCTAATGCCTCGAAACTGGCCGCGCAGCATTTTAGACAGTTTGGGCTGCGTCATGCCGAGCACGCCAGCCGCTTGCTGCTGACTCCATTTTCGGCGCTTGATGATTTGCCCGATCTTATCCGCAAGCTGCGCCTTAACGATCATTGCGTCGGCGTCTATCATGCCAAGATCGGCATAGACGTTTCCGGCACTTTTCTCTATTTCGATCATTTTTCATTCTCCGTGAGCGTGGATTTGCGCCGCCTTCAGGCGTTCCCGAATTCTGTCCATATCCGGTTTGGGCGTAGTCATGCTGTGCGTTGACTTCTTCTGAAAGCAGTGCAACACATAAACCGAGTTGCCGAACCTCACCGTGTAAACGGCGCGGAACGCACCACGGGCCGAGTCTTCTACAACTTCAAGAACACCCGCAGAACCGAACCCCTTGAGCGGTTTCGCCTGATCGTGTTTCTTGCCGATCTGCGCTTGATACAGCGCATAACCGAAGGTGTCCTGCACCTCCTCTGGCATGGCCTTCAGGTCTTTCCTAGACGATCCGATCCAGAGCAGGCTTTTCATAAGACCCCGTTTTCAGATTATATACATATGGACCTAACCGCGCAATCTGTTCGATCTGGGCAGGCAACCTTCCCTGATGAAGGGGGTAACGCCGGCCGGCAACGGGTCTCACACCCGATACCAGCCGCTCCACATCGACCGGATGTTGTTCCAGAATCCGGTGAGGATGACCATCGACACATGCGCCACGACATAGCCGATGAACGCAAAACAGGCCATGAAATGGATCGTGCGCGCCGACTGCCGCCCTCCAAAAAGGGTCAGGAGACCGGGCGCAAGGGCGTTGATGTTGGGCGACATCGACAGCCCCGTCAGCACAATCAGCGGCCCCAGAACGAACACCGCCCCCGTGTAGGCAATTTTCTGAAGCACGTTGTAGCGCTCGGCCTCGGCCCCTGTCGGATGCCGCAGCCGGATGTGATTTCTGATTGTGCGGCCGATCCCGCGAAGGTCGTGCAACGTGGGGAGCAGGTCACGGGAGAAGTGTCGGCTGGCCAGGCAATAGAGGCCGAAGAGCAGGCCATTGATCACAAAAATCCAGCCAAAGAAAAAGTGCCAGCGCCGCCCCATCGAAAGCCACTGGCCGCTGGGAATCGTCACCCACGCGGGGAAGCCCCGCCGACGCGGATCGCCCCCCCCCATCAAAGGAGACGCCCAGCCAGCCGGTCGTATCGAACTCCCAGCCCATGAGCGTGGTGACGCCGCGCGCGACCCCCGTCTCGTCCGTGCCGGATTGGATGGAGAACACCGGATGATCCCGGTCGGAGCGATTGCCAAAATAGAGCGCCGGATGGGCGTTGAAAATTTGCAGTCCGCTCATGATGAGGATCGGCAGGCAGAAGACATTGAGCCAGTGGGCCAGGCGGACGGGCAGCGTATGGCGATAGATCGTGCGATGGGAACGTTGCGGGTCCGGCGGCTTCGTATCCATCTGTCAATCTCCACAAGAGTGACCCTGACGCCTCAAAACATGACATGATGAGCGCATACTTGACATGCGCATATTGTGAATGTACTGTCAGGCCATAAATCAAGGAGGTGCTTAAACCATTAGAGATCACCGCACGAGACGCAGAACCTGCTAAAAATCTCGGTATTGTCATTTCGAGTGTAGCGAGAAATCTTTAACTCCTTATACTTCCAAGGAAGATTTCTCCTCGCTTCGTTCGTCGAAATGACACAATTTAATTCCCGCACAAACTCCCAGAGGCCAGGCACCTACGCTGCCGTCGGCAGCGTGAAGAAAACCTCTGTCTCGCCCGGATGGCTGTGGGCCTCCACATGGCCGCCGTGGGCTTCGATAATTTGCTTGACGAGGGCGAGGCCAATCCCCGCACCCCCGCTTTCGCGGGAGCGCGACTTTTCGCCCCGGTAGAATCGCTCAAAAATATGCGGGAGGTCTTCCGGCGCAATCCCCTCGCCACTGTTGCGGATGCCCACCCGCACCACGGTGCCCAGGCGGTGCACCCGGACGTGCGCCTCCCCCCGCTGTGGGGTGTATTGGATGACATTCTCAATCAGGTTAAACAGCACCTGGGTCATCTGATCCAGATCGGCCATCACCCAGGCGGGGGCGACCTCCATCTTCACCCGAATGGCCTTCTGATCCAAGCGGGCCTTTTCCTGCTCGACGACCTGGGCCATCACCGCCTGAAGATCAATCCTTTTGCGATGGGTCCGCAACGTCGCTGCGTCCATCTGGGTCAGTCGATGGAGGGCCTCGATCAGCCGCACCAGCCGGAGCACCTCTTCGTGCAGCGACTGGATCGTCTCGCGTGACGGCGGCAGCAGTCGATCCTGAATCGCCTTTCGATCATCTTCCACGATCAGCACAACATCGGATCGCTGCGTCTCCATGACCGTATTCCTTCAAAGGCGGCCCCGTCGGGCGGAGCGGGAAACCCGGACTCAATGACGGAGTTGCCCTCGCCGCCACGACAGGGCATTGTACGCCCACAGACAACCCTTCGGCTCATTTACATGGTTTTGGGTTCGTGGGCATGAACCCATGGGCGATGCCGGGACTAAACTGCATTCCCATCATTTCGAAGTTCCCCACGGCGATGTGCCGGAGCCAGTAGCCCTCTTGATTTGTATCTCCTCCATGGCCATGCTCATGACCCTTTGCCATCACGGCGCTATGGAAATGAACATAGCCCGTTTTGCCTTGATCCGGCTGTTCCTCTGAACAGAATCTCCCTTTGACCCCATCACCCATAAAGATGAGTTTGGCCCCTTTTTCGTTCACGGGCCTATCAAAATGGAGAAACGAGAGATGTCTCCCCCCTG
>CAZQIT010000096.1:0-14716 GCA_964592995.1 uncultured Nitrospirota bacterium
AACGCTTATTTCAACGAGGCAATCGATCTTTACAACCGGCTCTGGAAACGGAAAATACTCAAGAAAGTGCTGGCCGATGAATCGGGTTTGGTGGCCGAGAGCTCCATGGAAGTGTTGCGAGTCTTTGAGCAGATAGACGAACTGTCCAAGTAGGCTGAATGGAGATTAAAAAAGGACAGGTTTACATCGCCAACCTAAGCCCACGGATCGGAACCGAGTCCGGCAAGGTTCGTCCCGTTGTGGTCATTCAAACCGACCTGTTAAACGGAATCCACCCCTCAACCGTGATCTGTCCGATTACCACAAACGTCCAACCCAAGGCGAAATACCTTCGGGTTCATCTCGTGGAGGGTGAGGGCGGACTAAAGGAACCTTCCGATATTCTTGTAGACCAGGTCCGTGCCATTGATAACCTGCGCTTGAACAAGATGACAGGCAAAATCTCCCTGCGGAGTATGAGGAAGCTTATGGAGAACATCAGAATCCTGCTGGCATGAATTTGTCTGTAGTGGCCTGACACCGGGAGATGTTCATTAACGAGTGCTGGGCGACGCAGGCTTGCCTCGAACAATCCGAGTGGTCTATTCTCCTGACATGCGTATTGTTCACGAAATCGCGTTCATGACAACAAACAGGAGATATTGTTGATGACCCATTCCCTTCTCTCTTTCATTTTGTTTGCCCCATTCGTTGGCGCGGCGGTGCTCTTCTTTACCCGCAGCCGGACGGTTGTCCGGGGGATTGCGATTGCGGCCAGCGGCGCGTCAATGGGTACAAGCCCGCAGGAATGGACAGAAGCCGCAGGTGACGGCTCCATTTCACATGCCACCATGCGGCCCGTATGAGCGAAGATTTACAACCAAAGTATCCGCAAAAGAAACGGCGGACACCTTCCGTTACCCTCAATCGCAAGTACGCCGTGACCCAGGTAAGCGATGCCAAGGGGATCGCCAGGAATTGGCTCGTTTCTTTCCATTTGGAGAACGCCGTCGATTTCGGATTGCCGGAGGTGGACGACCGCTACCATGTTTGGCGTGTCCCGCTGGTCAAGCACGGCAACCATCAGCGTGTTGGGGAGGTGGTGCTGGATGCTTACAACTCGATGGTGCTTGCTAATGAGACGACGAACCCGAATGTGATTGAATCCCGGTTGCTGGGAAGGGCCACGAAAACGACCGCCCTATCGGTACAGGCGAAGATGCCTGTGATACAGCGGTCGTTTATGCGCAACACGGTCATCTTGGGAGATTGTGAGCAGGCGTTGCTGGAAATGCCCTCTCAGTCCGTTGATCTGATCTTCACGTCGCCCCCTTATTTCAACGCTCGCCCTGAGTACGAGGATTACCTGACGTATGAGGAATACCTGTTAAAGATGCGCCGCGTCATTCGCAATTGCCACCAGGTGCTCGGCGAAGGGCGGTTCTTTGTGATGAATGTTTCGCCGGTGCTCATCCGTCGTACAAGCCGGAGCACGTCTTCCCAGCGAATTGCCGTGCCCTTTGACATGCACCGGCTTTTCGTTGATGAAGGCTTTGACTTCGTCGACGACATCCATTGGGTCAAACCTGAAGGGGCGGGATGGGCAACTGGACGTGGACGACGTTTCGCAGCCGACCGCAATCCTTTACAGTACAAACCTGTTCCGGTTACCGAATATGTCCTGGTGTATCGAAAGCACACAGACAAGCTCATTGACTGGAACATTCGTGACCACCCCGATCAACCGGCAGTGAAGAGATCAAAAATTGCGGGCGACTACGAAGTCACAAACCTTTGGCGCATCCATCCCGCTTCTCATTCTGAACACCCAGCGGTTTTCCCTGTGGAACTTGCCCAGCGCGTTGTGCGGTACTACTCCTTCGAGAACGACGTTGTGCTCGACCCATTTGCGGGGAGCGGCACAACGGCTCGAGCCGCCACCCATTTGGATAGGAGGTTTGTTCTGATCGAAAACGAACATAAGTTTATCGAAGTAATCCGGCGCGAGATGCTCTCTTGGTTAGGGTCGGCGACGCGGGATGTTCTCTTCGTGGGTTGCGACCCACCGGACACATCGTCGTTACTATTCTGATGCCAGCAAAACGATCCATATTAGGTTTCATGCCATCCGTCTTCCACGAACTGATGGAGAGCAACGGCGCTACCTTCATCCGTCAAGTCGGTGAAGATTCTGTGCGGAAGGTTGTGGGTGACATTCTTTGTGGTGTGAACCTGCGTACTTCAACGGAAAGCATAACGCGGCAGCGCATTGGAAAGTTGAACGCCGCCACGCTGCTTCTTTACCTCCGTGGTCTGCAGGCGGCCAGTGATTTCAGCCGGCAACTCCCTCAGATTGCGGCAACGGGACTGTCGCACCGCGTTTCCAAGTCCGAGAAATGGCTCTACCAATGGATGCTCGGTCTGACGGATAAAGGTTTTCAAAACGTTCTGCGTGATGACGCCACAGCAATCGGTCAATACGCAAAGTCGTTCGCTGCAAGCCTGGAGGCTTTGGCAAAGCAATCCGGACAGGACTACGGAAATTTGAGTTGTCGGATCAATCTGGCAGGTAGCCAGGAAGCCGTATTCGATTGGCACGACATTCTGAGTTTGTTCTGCACCATCGGAAGTCAGGTTCTGACCATTCGAGGATCAGAGAAAAGCACTTACGGAAAACTCTTTGAGAGGCTGGTGCTTGGAAGCGTTCTGTCCGTTCTGGACTTCGAACATACCGTCGTTCCGCCCCTAAAATTAGGCGGTGTTTTCTGGCTTTCCAGCAAGATCGGTGAGCGCGAGGCCGATGCCACCTTGTTGCTTAAACCTGGACAAGCAATCCGATTTGATTTGGGATTTATTGGCCGAGGGAACCCGGAAATTACGAAAGACAAAGTTTCCCGATTTGAACGCGATCTTGAGGTGAACCACCAGCGATACCACTCGGCTACAATCATTATCGTGGATCGTGTTGGTGCAAGCTCCGGCCTGGAAGAACAAGCAAAACGCGCGGGTGCTCACGTCATCCAGATGAGCATGAGTCACTGGCCAAAGCAGTTGGCGCAGTTACTCGCCGAGAAGTTCTCCTATCGTCATGAGTTAATGAAGATCGCCCCTCATCTTGTCGGTGCTTACATCCAAGAGAAGCTGAAAGAAGTTCGTTTTGAAGACTTTGTCCAGGGCTTGAAATCTCAAACTTCAGAGACAAACAAACCGTAGAAGGTGGCGTGGAGCTTTACGGCCCGCTGGTGGTGGACACCCCCGCCACAGTCCCATGACAACAAACAGGAGATATTGTTGATGACCCATTCCCTTCTCTCTTTCATTTTGTTTGCCCCATTCGTTGGCGCGGCGGTGCTCTTCTTTGCCCGCAGCCGGACGGTTGTTCGGGGGATTGCGATTGCGGCCAGCGGCGCGTCACTTGGCGGGGCCGTCTACCTCCTTTGGGCCTTTGACGCCACGCGGGGCGGCTTTCAGTTTATGCAAAGCACCGTTTGGTCGAAGGAGCTCGGCATCACCTTCCTGCTGGGCGTGGATGGCATTGGTGCGCCGATGGTGCTGGCCTCGGCCATCCTGATGTTCTGCGGTGTCTTCGTCTCCTGGCACATCGAAGACCGCCTCAAGGAGTTTTACATTAACCTCCTCGTCCTCGGCTCGGCGACGATGGGGGTCTACATGTCGCTCGACCTCTTCTTCCTCTTCTTTTTCTACGAACTCTCCGTCATCCCCATGTATCTGTTCATCGCCATCTGGGGCCGCCACACGAAGGGCTACCTCGACATGAAGGGCAATCCCCTGCGCGACTCGGTCGGCTTTTTGTTTAATTTCAACAGCAGCAGCAAGGAATATGCGGCGATGAAGCTGACGCTCTATTTGTCGCTGGGGGCCGTCGTTGCCCTGCTGGGGCTGCTGTTGGTTTACACCACCTCCGGCCTGCACACGTTTAACCTCATCGAAATTGCCGAGCATGGCCGGATTCCGAAGGCCCTCCACGGCCTGCTGTTCCTGCTGATCTTCCTGGGCTTTGCCCCCATTGCCGCGATCTGGCCGTTTCACTCCTGGTCGCCGGTGGGCTACGCCGCCGCCCCCGCCGCCGCCAGCATGATGCACGCTGGCGTGCTAAAAAAACTGGGCCACTTCACGATCATTCGCATCTGTTTCTATCTCTTTCCAGAGACGACGCAGATATGGATGCCGGTGGTGGCCGTGCTTTGCATCGTCAATATCTTCTACGGCGGCCTCGTCGCCTTCCTTCAAAAGGACACGAAGTTTGTCATCGGCTACTCCAGCATCGGACACATGGGCTACATCTTTCTGGGAATGGCGTCGCTCGACCTCATCAGTCTCACCGGCGCCGTCTTCTTTCTCTTTGCCGACGCGATGGCGATGGGGCTGCTCTTTGCCCTGGCCGGGTTCATCTACCGCCAGACCAAAACGATGGACATTCCGTCGATGGGAGGGCTTTCGGCTAAAATGCCGTTTGTTGCCACCTGTTTCGTGATCGGCTCTGCGGCTTCGTTCGGACTGCCGGGGGGGATGAACTTTATCGGCGAGCTCATGGTGTTTATCGGGAGTTGGAAGGCCTATCCGGTGCAGACGCTTCTGGCTGCCATCGGCGTCACGATCACCTGGGCCTACTATGTGCGGATGATCCGATCCATGTTTTTCGGCGAGGTGAATCCGGCGATGGCCCCTGTTTCGGACGCGCGCCTCTGGGTGGATCGTCTGCCGATGGTGCTGCTGACCGCAATCACCCTCTTCTTCGGCATCTTCCCCTCGCCCTTCATCCGCGTGATCCAATCTGGCGTCACGCCGATCCTGGCCCGGATTGAGCAAGAGGCCCCGTTAAGGGAGGACGACTTCCAGGGTGCGTTTTCCACGGCGGATGGGAAGGGAATTGTCTCTATTCCACGGTGACGCTTTTGGCCAGATTTCGGGGTTGATCCACATCGCTGCCGCGCAGCAGTGCAATGTGGTAGGCCAGAAGTTGCAGGGGAATGGTCATGAGGATGGGGCTTAAATAGGGTGGGGCGCTGGGGATAAAAAAGCGCTCGTCGGCCAGATCGGCCATCTGCGTATCTCCCTCTTCCACAAAGGCTAGGATTTTTCCGCTGCGCGCCTTGACCTCCATCGTATTGCTGATCATCTTTTCATAGACCGCATCCCGTGGGGCCAGCACCACCACCGGCATATGCTCGTCAATGAGCGCGATCGGACCATGCTTCATCTCTCCCGCCGGATAGCCTTCGGCATGGATGTAGGAAATCTCTTTCAGCTTCAACGCCCCTTCCAGCGCAACCGGATAGTGAATGCCCCGTCCCAGATAGAGAAAATCACGGCATCGAAAATAGCGGCGCGCCAGGTCGGCCACCTCTTCTTCGCGGCGCAGGATTTGCTCAATCTGTTTGGGGAGGGTCGTGAGGTGATGAATCATTTCCTGCGCCTGCTCACGCGAAAGCCTGCCCCGGACCCGTCCCAGGTGAAGCGCCACCAAAACAAGGGCGGCGATCTGGGTGGTAAAGGCCTTGGTGGAGGCCACCGCGATTTCCGGGCCGGCATGGGTGTAAAACGTCGCGCCCGCCTCCCGGCTGAGGCTACTGCCCAGCACGTTGCAGAGGGCCAGGGTGTCAATCCCTTTCAGCCGGGCCTCCCGGACGGCAGCCAGGGTGTCGGCGGTTTCTCCCGATTGCGAAAGGGCCATGACGATGTCATCGGAGGTCAAGGGGGAATTTCGATAGCGAAATTCGGATGCAATATCCACCTCTGTCGGCAGGCCCGCGATCCCCTCAAGGAGGAATTTACCGATCAGCGCGGCATGCCACGAGGTGCCGCAGCCGATGAGCACCGCCCGGCGATAACGTGCCCCTTCCAGCGCCGTCCCGTCCAGCAGAACCTCGCCCGTCTCCTGAAGAATACGTCCCCCGATGGTGTCCATCAGGGCGCGCGGCTGTTCATGGATTTCCTTCTGCATAAAGTGGCGGAACCCCCCTTTTTCCGCCATAACCGGGTCCCATAATATCCGCTGCGGTTTTCTTTCAACCGGTTGGCCTTGCAGGGTGCGAATCTCAATCCCCTTTCGGGACGCGATCACCATCTCTCCCTCTTCCAGAAAGAGCACCTCCCGTGTGTGCGAGAGGAATGCGGGGACATCGGAGGCGATGAAAAATTCTCCCTCTCCCACGCCGACCACCAGCGGGCAGCCGGAGCGGACGCCAATGATTCGGTCGGGTTCCTGCTCCGACACCAGGCAGAACGAGAAGCTCCCCTTCATCTCACCCAGCGCACAGCGCACCGCCTCTTCCAGTGTCAGGCCCCGCCGATAGGCCCGGTCGATGAGATGCACAATCACCTCGGTATCGGTCTCGGAAGAGAAGGTGCGTCCATCGTTTCGCAACGTCTCTTTTAAGGCCAGATAGTTCTCCAGGATGCCGTTTTGGACGAGGGCCAGGGAACCGATGCAATGGGGGTGGGCATTTTGCTCGGAGGGTTTCCCATGCGTGGCCCATCGGGTATGGCCGATACCCACATGTCCATCCGGCGTGATCTGGGAAAAAACGGCCTCCAGTGTGGCCAGTTTCCCCGCTGACCGCTTGACAAAAAGCCGTCCCTCCGGCGAAAACCAGGCCACGCCTGCGGAATCGTAGCCGCGATATTCCAGACGCTTCAATCCATCCAGCAGGACAGAGACGACCTTCTTGTCTCCGACATAACCGATAATGCCACACATTGCGTTACTCCTTATGGTTTCGTTGATTCCGTCTTCTGCCGCCTTCGCCGCTTGGCCCACTCTGCCTTATTTTCTTGCGGGATGCGGGAAATCGTCAGGGCATTGGGTGGAACATCCTGACTCACCGTCGTCCCCGCCGCCACGATGGACCCCGCGCCGATGCGCACCGGCGCAATCAACTGTACGTCGCTGCCGATAAAGACGTCATCTTCGATGATCGTCGAATGCTTCTGATCGCCATCGAAATTGCAGGTGATGACGCCCGCTCCAATGTTCACCCGCTTCCCCACCACCGCATCGCCCAGATAGCTCAGGTGGTTCACCTTTGACCCTTCGCCCAGTTCGCTTTTTTTGATCTCAACAAAATTGCCCACCCTGGCCCCCGCGCACAGCCGCGTCCCCGGACGAAGATGGGCGAACGGGCCGACGGAAACCCCGGATTCGATCTGTGCCGCTTCAATCACACAGTAATCCCGAATCAGCACGTTCTGACCCACCTGGCTGTCTTTGATCCGGCAGGCGTGCAGCACGGCCCCTTCGCCAATTTGGGTTTGACCCTCCAGGACGACATGGGGATAAAGACAGACATCCCGGGACAGGGTCACGGCCGCATCAATATAAGTCGTATCCGGGTCCATCAGGGTGACCCCCTGTGCCATCCAGTGGGCATTGATGCGTCTTCGCAGGATTTGTCCGGCCTGGGCCAAATCCTGCCGACTGTTGATTCCGATGACCTCTTCGGGATCGACCGAAAGTTCGGCCAGCGGGGCGTTTTGGGCGACCGCAATCCGGATCATATCGGTCAGATAATACTCCTGCTGCAGATTGTCCGGTCGCACCTGGGCCAGTGCTTCAAAAAGAAAGGGGATGTCTACCACATAAACCCCCGTGTTGATCTCACCCATGGCGCGCTGCGCGGATGTGGCGTCCCGCTCCTCCACCACCGCGCAGATCGCGCCGCTCTCCGTGCGGATCAGCCGACCGTAACCCGTGGGGGTGGCGACCGTCGCCGTCAGAAGGGTGAGGGTGGCCTTCGTCTGCCGATGACGCTCCCATAAGGACGCGATCGTCTCATCCCGAAGCAGCGGTGTGTCCCCGTTTAAAATCAGTACAGGGCCGGTCTGTCCGACAAGGACTTTCCTGGCCTGAAGGACGGCATGGGCCGTGCCCAGTGGATCATCCTGTTGGATACACTGGACATTGCGCCCCGTTAGCGCCTCCCGCACCTGATCAGCCTGATGTCCAACGATCACCAGCGTTTTTTCAAATGCCAGTCGGTCAAGGTTGTCCACCACGTGAAGCAGCATCGGCCTCCCGGCCAAGGGGTGGAGGACTTTGGCCTTTTGCGACTTCATCCGCTTTCCCTGACCTGCAGCCAGCACGATAGCGATCTTCATTCGGTCTCCCCCTTCGGGATATGCGCTGCCGATTGGACGGCCTGCCTTCGCTTGAAAATGGCCTGGATCGTTCGGTGTGCGGGCTTAAACGGAAAAGGGATTTTCCCATGCAGGAGCATTCGGAGTCCCAGAGGGAGAATCCGCAGCAAGGCGCCGGGGGAGGTCCATGTCATCCGAAACGGAAGCTGGGCTTCGTTGAGGCGACCCTCATGACTCACAATTTTAACAAACTGTGTGATGTGCCGCGCCGCCACCGTCTGCGTGAATCCCGCAGAGAGCGACATCCGCCGAAGCCTAATGATCTGTTCCATCGGTTGAACGTCCTTGGGGCAGACCTGCACGCAGAAATTACAGCGGACGCAGTCCCAGATTCCGCCCGGCTCCTGGAGCGCCGAAAGACGGGATGAGTGCGTGGAATCGCGTGGATCAACCTGCACCCGATAGGCCTTCGCCAGGGCCGCCGGACCTAAGAATGTGGGGGAGACTTCATGGCTGGTACAGGCTGAAAGACAGGCGCCGCACATAATGCAGCCGTCGGCATTGTGCATCGTTTCGGGCAGTGCTCGGAGGGCGCCGGAGGGTGCCGCATCCGGACCGGGAATGACATAGGGGGTTACGGCGCGCAGTTTGTCCCAAAAGGGTTCCATCCGAACGGCCAGGTCTTTGATCACGGGCATATTGGCCATGGGTGCGACGGTGATTTTGCCGTGGCGTTCCATCTCATCGCGCAGCGAAAGGGCGCAGGCCAGCTTCTGAATGCCGTTGACCTGCATGATACAGGAGCCGCAAATGGCGGCGCGACAGGAGGCCCGGAAGGTGAGCGTCCCGTCCACCTCTTCTTTGAGCTTTAAAAGCGCCCCCAGCAGTGTCATCCCCTTCGGGGCTTCGACAAAGTAGGTTCTGGAATAGGGTGCGGGGTCTTGTTCGGGGTTAAATTTTTGGATGGTGAGTGGAATGCGCACGGGAGAGGTCCTGGAAGGGAATGGCCTGAACAATTTCCCCCTTTATCCGAATTGATAACGGATGCCGTACCCCCCGCGTGGATAGATCATATTGATATTGTCAAACTCATTGCAGGCGACCAAGCAAGCGCCTGTTTCCACGCAATTTTCCCATCCCAGAATGATCTTCTGCTGGTGGGCGTCCCACTTGTAAACATCCACAGGACAAATCAGGGTGCACTGGTGATGCACACATTTCAGGCAGACCTGCGCATTCTTGATCGTGATGTGGGGGGTGGAATCGACCCGATACTTATTGAGGAAGAGCTGATCTTCAATCTTCATGTCGGGCCACATGACCTCCCCTTGCCCCTCCTTGTGAAGGAGGGGCTTCCTCCCCTTTCCAAGGGGAGGTTAGCGTGGGGTAGAAAGTATCTCAACCTTTTGCAACGAAACACTAAAACCAATGCGAGGACGCACCCATGAAGAAGAGCATGGGGAAAGAGAGAAAGAAGTTCGTTCGAGAAGCCAGAAAAGCGATACGCGCATGCTTGGCCATTTCCGGAGGGGGAGGGGTCTTGGTGGCCGCAGCCTCCGTGGTCATGCGGATGACGATTTTCTGGTTGGGCCAGATGAGCACCCAGACGTTAAAAAACATAATGAAGCCCAACAGCGCACCGATCATGATGGGTCCGTTACGGAGACCCTTCACCATCATTAACAGCAATCCTGCAACGACGGTGACGACGGCCCCCCAGCGGAACCACCAGAGGGCGCGTGGCGCCAGCTTTTGAACCACGCCGCTTTTGGTGGCCGGATCGGTTTCTTTGAGGAATGGAATTTGTACCAGGTTAAAATAATATAACAACCCGATCCAGATGACCCCCGATACCAGATGAACCCAACGTAAAAGAAGCCCCACAATGTCGATCGGCTGATCCATGAACTCCTCCAAAGGTTGTAATCCCAGCGCCGCCAAGATGGGCCAGATGCGCCAAATGCACCAAATGCAACGGGGCTATATCTAAACGAAATGCCCAACCATTGTCAATCGACCCGTCTGCTCGGAATTCCTCCGGACACCGAATCGGACAGGTCCGCATTGAACTTGATTCGGAGGCGCAGATAAGGGCCCTGTTGCTGATCCCGTTCTGGAGAGAGGTCGTCGTCCTGAAAGCCCAGCCAGTTATATCCACCCGAAAACCAGGTATTTGCACCTACAAGATATCCCGTCTCTGCACCCAACCCATACTGACGACTCGTCTCCCCGTCACTCAACAGAACACTTCCGGTCAGTCCGGTATCCCACCGGTCCGTCATATCTAGCAGTACCCGTCCGCTAACGAGGTGTGTCCCGCTTGTACTGGATAACTGATTCGACTGCTCCTCCACCCACTTCCCCGCATAACGACCTGTGAGGGTCCAGGCACGCGCCGGTTGATAATTGATATGGGCGGAGACAATCTCAACATGACGATCAACCCCTGGTGCGTTCGTGTTCTTCTCTTGTTTGTATTCAAAGCGCATGAGGCCGCTGATCCGATTCGTTTCTGCGTCACGATACGCAAGGCCAATCTGGGCACGATCTTCCGTGCGGATGGACGTAGGGTATTCGTCCTTCAAATAGAGATTCCTCAAGAGCAGCGTCCAATTCAGATCGAGCTTATACGCAAGACCCACCGTGTTAAGAAGGCTATCTACGGCAGGGCTCCTGCGCAGTTCAATGCGACCCGTCGTCTTCCAGAACGGATCGGGCGTGTATTCCACCGCCGCCGTTACTGCGGACGTCTTCTCCTCGCTTGATTCCTGCATCGACTGCACCCGTTCAAGGCTTGTCTGGAGACGAACTGTTTCTGTTACATTCCAAAGATTCCGAAGCCCAATCGCCGCTTCGGCATCGCGCCCGGAAAGACCATCCCGAACGCGATACTCATTAAAGACCTGCCCGGTCTTCATATAGGGAACGTCCAGACCCAGCACGCTGATATTCCGTTCCTGTTCGGAATTGAGCGCATAGCGTCCACTCAGACTCGAAACCAACTCGTGGCGCGCATAGATTCTACCCCCATCGGCCAAACGATAGGCCCCGCCCACTCCAACGAGTTTCTTGTCTTCATCGTGAATATCCCGCTCATACTCGACAGAGATATCCATCTTGGGATGCGGCAGCATAATGAGCTTCAACCCCGCGCTGGTTACATCTATCGGGGTGGCATTGACGATTGAAGTGCTCGCAGCATTCGCCGTCTCCTGCACATCGCGCATCCGTAATTCGACCTTCAGCATAGCATTGAGCGACTGCGTCAGACTCACGAGGAATCCACGGCGACGACCCGAATTCGCCATGTCTTCGGTCTGAATGGCTTCGGCCGCAAGGCGTGTTCCGTCGGTGACTTGTACCCCGACATTTGCCCCCACCTCTTTCCGACCGGGCTGAACGCCACCCGACGGGTTGTGAAACTCCAGATCGGTCTGTCCGTAGAACGCACGGGCCTCAACGTGTTCGCTCTGGTGCTTTAATTCGGTGCGCAGACCCGCTCCCGTTTTTTCCAGTATCGATTGATCACTTTCTGCATATTCCACATGGAAGTGGGTTTGATCGGTCAGACGAAGACCCAGACTCGTGTTCCAAAGCCGATAACGCGCTTGTGGGTCCTCGTCTTGCGCCATCCCGAATCCGAGGGTGAGTGCCTCGGTTAGACGGAGTCGCGCACGACTCCCATAGACCCAAACACGCGGTCCATCTCCCTCCACTTCATACGACACCCGGATGGAAACAGGGTTGAGATCAGGATCCACCGAGGGTATCGGGCGTCGGAACAACACCCGCCCGTTCTCCACATCGTAATCGTAGAAACGCCCCTGTGGCACACTCCGAACGACGATACTGGGCTGGTGCTGATCGCGTGTGACGATCTCAATTTTCTCGCTGTTTTGAAGCGGTTCATTTTTCAGGAAATACGGGCCGGATGTCCCGTTGGCTGGCGATTCTTCCACCACCTGACGTGATTCCGTGTCGCTGACAAACGTATCCAGATCGACCCGCGTGTTGCGATACTGCCATTTGACGCCTGTCAGACTTCGATTGTAGTTGCCCAGGGTTTCCCCCTCCTCCGCTACCGTCTGCGTGGCATAGTCGCCGTAGAGAAAATACGAGCTTCCCTGGTCGATCCGGATGTAGAACCGCTCCGTCGATTGTGCATCATAGCCGCGCACCGAGGCATCTCCGTAGACCGGATAGAACTGGTCGGGCTGAATATCCCGGAACAGCCGATCCCTGCCGTCCTTGTCGGAATCGTAGGCCAGTGTGAGGAGATATGCCCCCTGCACCTTCCCTTTCAGGAAGAACGCAGCGCGTCCGGACGCCGTTCCTTTTTTCGTTCTGTCCTCGTTAGATAGCCGAGATAACTCGGCCTCGAATCCATCTTCCTCCCGTGCAGGCAGCAGATTGCGTGTGTCGAGCTTCCGCAGATGAAAGGCGCCTTCAACCAATCCCATCGCAATCATCTGATCGGGCGCACTCCCCGCTTCTTCCAACGGCGTGGCATAGGGGCCTTCCGGCGGCACGCCAAAACCGTGCCCGCTTCCTTGCCCCATCACGCCCCGATCCGACATATTCTTCTTTGCTGGCTCTGACGCCTTCGGAAGGAGCACTCCGGGGAATTCCACGGCCGCAGGTGAACCGATCTGACGTGATTCGATGGCGGTCAGGGTCTCCTCGGAACAATGCGAAGAAGCAAAGTCCGCGCGATGGAGTTCCCCGTTTCGCAGATCCACAAAGCGGCTCATCCCGTCACCGGCGTTGCGATTGGAGAGCGGCGCAAGGACCATTCCCGCCGGCAGTGTATTGGGATCGACCGCCAACACATGCGTGATGGGTTTAAGTCCATAAAAACTGTACTGACCCTCTCCATCTGTGACCACGTATGTACCGTCTTCCAGATAAAGACGCACCCCTGGCACACCCATTTTCAGATCATTCTGGACGGAGTCGGTACAGTCCATAAAGACCTTTCCTGAGATATACGCCTCATCTCGAAACACCCCGCCCTCCACTTTCACCGCCACGCTCGATTCATTCGAGATCGCAACGCCCGGGACCGATGAACGCTCTATATGGGCACGGTTCACGCCGTCCCCAAGACGTGCGCCCGGAGCAATCTGCACCCGATATCGGAGCGTTCCCCGTGTTCCTTGTAAAAACGGGGGCAATGTGAATGCGATCTCGTGCCCGATTCCACCCACCGGATCTGCCAGAAAGGCCGAATTGAATTGGGCGGTACCTCGCACATAGGCAAAACCCAGGGGCAGACGATCGCGCAGAATGAGATTCGAAAGCGGAGGTCCGGTGGGATTCTCCACTTCTACAGCGTAGTCCAGAAAGTCGGCCACCTCGACCTCCTGACGCGATGCAGTTTTTATGACCTGGATCGGGCGATCCATGTCCACAGGCACATCCAGGGTTACGGCCCCGGTCGTAACCGACACGGGGAACTTAAGGCCATAAGAACCATCGGCAATCAATCGACCCACAGGAAGCAGGCTACGATCAAGGATTGAGGGAAAGACATATCCAGAAGGAGTCGTCACATCAAGAAGATAGGTGCCAGGTGCCACAAGCGGGAACTGAAAACTACCATCTGGACCAGTCGTATCTGTTGAGGGCGATGACACAATATCACCCAACGGGTTCATTTCGAAGACGGTTGCAGACCCACCGGTCTCATCGAGCAGACGGATCACTGCATTCGGAACCGGTTCGTTACTTCGACTATCAAAAACAACCCCGCGTGGATCAATGAGAATGTGGGATGTAACCGTCACCACAGCACCACTGGACCCGAGACAACTGGGTGTCGAGGCTGTTACCTGATCGTTCCTTTGAATCTGAAGTACGCCATCTGAAATCACCGCTCCTCCCGATGTCGGAACATGAGGAAGAATACGGAACCGTCCGGAATTGGGTGTCGTCTCCGTGGCCGTAAAGGTTTCTGTATCCCCTGTCAGGGACTGGAGTGTGATTTTCACCGGCTCCTGAACCGCTGGATTGCGATCACATCCCGAAAGCTCCGCCTCAAGAAAGAGCGGCGAACCGATCAGGCTGTACCCCGCCAGTGTGCCATAGGTATTGTTGGTGAAATACCGGATGGCTTCAGGAGCGGCCACTGTATCGGGTCCATCGGTTGCGCTGTTGTTAGATAGATTGCCGTCGGTCACTCCGAGAGCTGCCGTCACCGTAGCCGTATTGGTCACACTGACGGCCGCATCGGAAAGGGGCGCGGTCGCCACAAGCGTGGCCATACCCCCATTCAGCAAGTCCAGCGTGACGTTGATGTTCCCATTTCCAATGCCGATTCCGCAGGCACCACGGAGGGCCGTACAGGTCCAGACCACCGCAGGCACCTTAAACACGGAGGAATCAAAGACATCGACCACGCGTGCCATGACCACGTCTGAGGGACCGTCATTCACAACATTCATCGTGTAAACCACCAGGCTTCCACCCTGCAGGATCGTGACCCCATTTGTTTTTGTGATCCGCAAGTCCGAGTTTAGCGTCAGGGTGTCCGTGTCGGTGGCGCTGTTGTTGGCCGCCGTCGGATCACTCACCCCCACCGGCACCGATACCGACACCGTGTTCACCACCGGAGCGGTCGTTCCCGCCTGAATCGACACGG
>CAZQIT010000097.1:0-15962 GCA_964592995.1 uncultured Nitrospirota bacterium
TGCCGATTCATCCCTGTTTGCTGTGTTGCTCTATATCCATGTGGGGGCCGCCTCGCTGGGCTCGCCATGCCCCCACGCCCCGCGTGATGTTATTCATGGATGAACCCTCATGGCCTGGGGCGTCGGAGTGTTGCGGCTTGGAGAGATGTTGGGAGGGAAATGCCTGTCGTGGCGGCGTGGACTGGAAAAATTGAGAGACCGTCCCAAACGCGTAAAATCACTCTTAGAACACCAGCCCTACGATCCAGCCGAGACACCAAAAAAACACGAACAGCAGCACGGCCAATTGTCGTGACACTTCGCGCCACAGGTAAATACTCGGAATAATGCTGTACGTTCCAAGCGTCATGGCAAAGAGCATGACATATCCCGCAGGCACGCCTTGTTGCTGAAGCTGCCCGGCGAACATGACGTCCAACGCCATGGGCACAGGCATGAAGACGGCCACGATCCCCACCACCGCAAGATTCCACGGCGTCACCTCCGACAGCAACGCATTCCAGGGAACGAGCGTCAGAACCGTCGCGGAGACGACGCTTGCGAGAAGCATCAGGGTGAGGGTCGGTTTCAGCAGCATCCATATGTTCCGACCGAAATCGCCTGCCAACGACCCAAAGGTCGTGGCCCACCCCTCCTGGTATACGTCCGATGGCGGCAGAGGGATGGGGGAGGAGGCGCCTTCGCTCCCGATCGTAAGGATCGGTAGCGGCTTTTCCCGCTCCAGCCAACGGATTAACGCGGGCACGACGACCAGAATCACAAGAATCTGAAGCGCATACTTGGTCAGGCCCATTGCGAGGGGTAGGGCCATGAAGGTCATCATCACCACGACGGGATTGAAATTGGGCGAACTGAAGAGGAAACCCAGGGCCACCTCGATTCGCCCATGGCCGCGCGTCATGCCGCACGCCATCGGAACCGCGCAGTTGGCACAGACGCCCATGGGCACGCCGATCAGCGCCCCTTTCAGGGAATTCAGAGAAAGATTCTTTCCGATTCTCATGGGATAGTAACGCAAGACGGTGTGCAACCACGCGCCGAACAAGACGCCAAAGAGCATTCCGATCTTCATGCCATTCAGCCAGTTCACTGTGGTGGCAAAGATGCGCAGCCACAGGGGAGAATCGGCTTCAACAGCGATGATCGAACTGCTGTAGGCCATGCTCGGCAACGTCTGTCCCAAATGCGCTGCTTTACTGAAAAGTTGAGGATACCGGGAGGCAACCCAAAACAGGCTCACCAACACAACGCCGGTTGCGGCCAAGATCACAGGCCTCGCATAGCAACGCGAGCGGGCGAAGGTGAAGCGCGGCGTAACGGTATCCATGGTTCTCCTCAAAACAAGGTGTCTCTACTGCGTATAGGGCCGTAAGGCATCGCACAGCACCTCTGGAACGGGTGTCGGTACGAGCCGCTCCCCGTTGTGGCGCATGCAGGCCACTTGCTGCTCGCCACGGGCCACCAGAGATTCGAGGGCGCCCTTGACACGGACATACTCAAAAATCATCGTCAGCCGGTTTTGGATTATCTCCCCCAGGCGCATCCGAACGATCACCTCGTCGAAGGCGGACACCTCGGCCAGATACTCGCACGTAACACGCGTCGTCACCATCCTGAACCCAGAAGAGATATCCGAAAGAATGGACGGCGCGTGATCGCGTAGAAACATCTCGCGGCAGCGCCCCTGCCAGCGCAGGGGATTCACGTAATAGACATTGCCGACGAGATTGGTCTCTTCAAACCCGACGATGTGACGGTATTCGTAGGCGCGCACAACACCTCCCCGTTCAAAATGGCGATCACCAGCGGTTCTTTTCGATTTTTCACCCACTCCAGCACCGAGACGATGACGGCGTCGCCTGCGGCCAGCCGCACCCAGCGATCCTTTGCTGTGGCCACAAAGCACAGCGGCGCATCGTAGCCCATTCCCGCCTTTGTTAAACATTCGATGGCGCACCAGACACGGGTGGCGGCGGCATCCCGGTTTTCACCGGCTTCCTGAGCGATGATCTCCGCCAGACGGAATCGCTCTTGGCCGAGCAAGTCCCGCCACGCCGCAGCGGGCCTTTCGACCACCGGCTCCAGATCGCACGCCACCGACCCCGCGCCTGCGACGGCCAGCGTGAGGTCGCCTGCGTGGGATGCGGAAACGGCCCTGTGTCCGTTGCCCGCAATTTCCGGCTTGCCATCCGGTCGCCGGACGATGAAAACATTCTCGCCCAGCGCCTCCTGAATCGCCATCTCCGTTGCCTCGCTCCGGTCTCCCTCCCGCGAGGAAGAGGCGACACGGACAGCAAGATCGACATCGGGCATCCATTCCCGCAATCGGCGCGAAAGATACGGCCCCAGCAGTGGCGCGGGCCAATGTTGCGGGGGCCGATCCTCCACCTTGCGCAACTTCAATCCCTCCCAGCGTTCCACGAGGACGCCCGCTTCGTCAGTCACATCCACATCGTAGGTAAACAGGTCCCCTTCCTGGGCGCATTCACGGGCATGAATCTGACGCAAACCCGTCGTCCCAACAGGGTGAATCGTCAGCCGATCCACGCCAACCGGCAAAATGACGGCGTGGGGAATGCAAGCCTGAATGGCATGGATCGTCGCGTCGCGCGCCCCCGGATCGCCCAGGATGAGGTGCTGGGGGAGGTATCCTCCGAACCAGTCCGCACCCCTGTCCCCTTCAATGTCCGCGATACATTCCGTTGCCCGAAGCCGCCGGTATCCCCGAAGCCGCCGGAAGCGGCCCTTCTGAAAGAGCAGGGTGCCGTAGAGGTCTTGATCCGGAGAAAGGGGGTTTATTACAGGGGCTCGCGTCGCCCCCTCCAGCGGCAAAGCCCCGTCAAGGCGCGGCTTTGCCGCGTCGCGAAGCAGACTCGAAGCGTTTGCGGAGTCCAATCGAGCCTTCCCCTCAACGCGGCTTTGTGGCGGGGTATCCCCCCGGTCGTCGTCAAGTGCGCGAAGCGTACCGCCGTCCGCAGAACCAAACCGGCAGGTTGCGCGGAAATGGTCGACCTGAAAAGCGGTCTCGCTGCTGCGCAAGACGATGTCCATTACAGGGGCTCGCGTCGCCCCCTCCAGCGGCAAAGCCCCGTCAAGGCGCGGCTTTGCCGCGTCGCGAAGCAGACTCGAAGAGTTTGCGGAGTCCAATTGAGCCTCCCCCGTCAACGCGGCCTTGCCGCTGTTAAAACCTGCCGTGTTGATTACAGGGGCTCGCGTCGCCTCCTCTCGCACCAGCGCCGCAAGACGCAGGGTGGCGCTCTTTGCGATGACCACAGGACGATCCCACGCCACATTTTCAAAGATACAGATCAAGGGGTCTCGCGGGTTAAGGCCACCGTCGTGGGTGGCTGCGCGAAGCGTGTTTCCGCCCGCAAGGGCCATCGCGACCTGTGACATGGCCTCCAAGCCGATGACGGCGGACAGCAGCCGTTCCCCTCGGAAGAGATGATCGTCCAGGTACGGATCGGTGTCGGGTGAGAGATCAGCATCGACCACCAGCTCCACCCCTGGAATATGGACGCGCGGCTTCTCAAGAAAGCGGAGCAGTGGCAATTCGGGGCCTGTGACTTGAAGCGTGGGTGGATTTCCAAAACGGCCACAAACGACCACGGAGACAGACGGCAACCTTTGTCCGATTAGCCTGCGGAACATCGCAATCCCCGCATCAGGTGTGATCGGCGTAATGCCCTCATGCCGAAGCGCCTCAATCCGTCCCAGGCGTTCACCCATGCCGATGCCAGACCAGACCGACCATTCGATACAAAGACACCGGCAATGCGGGGCTTCCGTCTGGAGGCGTTCGGTGATTTGAGCCAATTGGGCATTGGCGACGGCATAATCGGCCTCACCGGAAAGACCCGTGCGGGCGATGATTGAGCCGAAGGCGACAAACAGCCGCAGCCGTCCCACATCCACAGAAGCCAATATGTTTTGGGCGCCCCGCACCTTTACCGCAACGGTTCGGAGGAAGGCTTCTTCTTCTAATTCTCCAATGAGGGTCGGCGTGTTGACCCCCGCGCCGTGCAGGATGCCCACGACCGGCCCCAATGTCTGCGTAATGTCGCGCACGGCGGAGCCGACGGCCTGGGGATCGGTGACATCCGCCGTAATGTATTGAAGGACGACCCCCGCCTGGGCCATGCGGTCAAGGTTGCGGGCCAGTTCCGGATCGGCGTCAGGACAGGATCGGCCCAATAGCGCCAGGCGAACGCCCTGCTCCCGCGCCAGGGCGAATGCGCACTCCGCCGCAATCCCCTTGCCGCCACCGGTCACCAACAATACGTCTACTACAGGGTCTCGCGTCGCCCCCTCCAGCGGCAAAGCCCCGTCAAGGCGCAGATTGGTCGCGTTCCACCGTGGCAGAAGTCGCAGGCGCGGCTCGCAGCGGCGCCCATCGGCATCATAACGCGCTTCCACGTAGCCCACAGCGGCTGCGGCCTCATCCACAATCCGCTGCGCCACGTCCAGATTATCCTTGAGGGAGGAGTGCGGCACGTTCACCACACACGTCGGAACGTCGGGCCTCTCCAGATGCAACGTTTTGGCAAATCCAGCACCCCATGTCTCTTCGCCCTGCTGAATCAGAACAAAACGGGGCGCGTCCGAGGAAGAAGGCCGCAGCGCGGCAAGCCTGCGCGCCCCTTCCAGAAGCAGGCCAATGAGAGGGGCTCGCGCATCGCCGCCCGCTGGGGCAAGAGAGACGGCCACGCCGTCGCCCATTTTGCAAGCGGTTAATTTTGCCCGCAACGCCTCGGCCAGCGGGTCATCGGGTTGCGCCACGACCTGCCATGATCCGGCGGAGGGCGATGTCGGATGGGGCCGCAACGGGCGCTCAATCCACGCCACATCAAATGCACGCACCCATGAAGCCACGCCGGGCGGTATCCGCTCCATGGCATGAACATCGCCCTTCTTCATTTCCTCCAACATCTCTGCCGCCTGGGCGACGGTGGCGCGGGAAGCAAAGGTGGGCGACGCGGGCGGCGGCAGACTCAAGATGCGCGCCGCCTGTAGGATAATCTGGCTCACCGTAATGGAATTTAAGTGCAGATCATCCAGAAGGCGGCTTTGCGCGCCGATGGCAGACAGTGGAAGCTCCGTCCGCTCGGAGATCAAACGTCGGAGCAGTTCAAGCGCCGATGGATCGCCGTGTAGATCGGACGGCGGCAGAGGCGTCCGATCTGGCGTCACCTTCGGAGGCATCTCCCTCGGAGCGACGCAAGATGGGGCGTCCCTGCTTGCGGACGGGGGCGCAAGCTCACAGGGATTGGCAAAGAATTTCCGTTCACGGTCGAAATCAAACGGGCGGACAAATCGGCCCTCCACCAGGGCGGAAAGTCGGATTGGCGCGCCCAGGGCATAGGCCGCACCCACGGCGCAAAGCAGGCCGGATAGGCTGTCGCCGCCCGCATCAACGGATACTGCGGGCCGATTCGAAATCGCCCCCGTCAGACCGCATAACGTCTCCCCCGGACCGACCTCAATGAGCAGGTCGCAAGATTCCATCGCCGCCATCGCCTCCGTAAAGCGCACCGGCTCCGTCACCTGCCGCAGCAGCAGCGTCCGAAGGTCGCAATCCGGATCAAGGAGCGCGCCGGTGATGGTGGAAGCGACACAACGTTGGAGGGGCTGCCACTTCTCCTTTTCCAGAGCGGCGGCCAGTGGTGGGGCCGCAGCGGCAATATGCGGCGAATGAAAGGCATGGGAGACCGGCAGGAAAACGGTGCGCAGGCCCCGCGCCTCCGCACGTCCAACCACCTCGGAGACGGCGGTGTGCGATCCAGAGACCACCGTCTGGCGCGGCCCATTGAAGCCAGCAATCACCGCCGAAATGCCCATCAAAAGCGCCTCCACTTCTGCCCGATCCGCCCCGATGCCCGCCATCCCGCCGGGAGCACAGGCGGCCATCGCCGCACCCCGAACGGCAGCCACCCGCAAGAGCGCGGCTTCGTCCATGGCGCCCGCCCAGCAGAGGGCCGAAATCTCGCCCAGGCTATGACCGACGGCGACATCGGCCTCCATCCCCAACGCGCGTAATACGGTCAGGGCAGCGGCGGATGTGGCCACGATTGCGGGCTGCGCTACCGCCGTGTTAATCGGGCCAGACGTGGGCAGTGGGTCGGACATAGGTGGGAGAGCCGCCCGCGCATAAAATGCCCGCACGGACTCGAACCGTCGCCCCAGGGCGCCACCGTCCAACCGAACGGGAGCGCCCTGGCCGGGGAAGAGAAAGCCGATGCGTGGATGTGCGCCGACTCCGACAAAGAGGCCGCCCGATGTCCCCGGCGAAACGTCAGTGCGTTGCGTGACCCCTTCTTTGAGCCAGGAGACCAACCGATGAAGGCGGTCGGTCAGCGCCGACGGCGTGGCGGCGACCACGGCAGCGCGTAGCGGTTGCGCCGCCTCCAGGCGATGAATCAGCGCGACGGAGAGATCAGCCATCTCCGCCCGCGACAGCCCGACAGACCGCAGGGCCAACGGTTCGGCCTGCCGCATCAAATCGCCCGCATCCTTTCCCGCGAGCACAAAGAGTTCCGTGTCCTGGGCGGCACAGAAGAGAGACGCAAGCGACGACGTTTCCGTCTCTCTTTGCGTTTTCTGCGCCTCTGCGGTGAACCCTGAACGCTCGTTATCGGTGGCTGTGCGAGGCATCTTTCCGTGCGCAGCACTGCTGGCAGAACCCGATTCGATCACGATGTGGCTGTTGATCCCGCCAAACCCCATCGCGCTGACGCCCGCACGCAGGGGAAGGTCATCGGGCCACAGCGCTCCTTGCGACTGCAGCCGCAGGGCGGGGACGGCCTCCGAGAGAATCGGGTGCGGCACGTTGACCCCCGTTGCGGGGGGAAGAATTCGATGATGCACCGCGAGGGTGGCCTTGATGAGTCCGGCGACGCCTGCCGCAGCCTTGGTGTGGCCGATATTGGCCTTGATGGATCCGATGACGGCGGGGAAACGTCCCCCCGCTTCTCGAAGCGCTGCGGTGAGCGCTGCGAGTTCGGCGGTGTCTCCCACCGGCGTGCCCGTTCCGTGGCCCTCAAAAAGCCCGACGGTTTCAATGCCAAACCCGGCACGGGCATAGGCGCGGCGCAGCGCCAACCGCTGGCCGTCCGCCTCGGGCCGCGTGATACCCCCCGCACCATCCGACGAAATCCCCCAGCCCCGAATGACGGCATAGATACGGCGATTGTGCGCCGCTGCGTCGTCCGCCCGCATTAGCGTGACAAACCCGCAGCCCTCTCCGGGCCAGAAGCCGCAGGCACGCGCATCGTACACCCGCATTTCTCCGGACGCCAGGGCCTTCGATTTGGCAAAACCGACCAGTTCAAACGGGTCAAGGCTCAAATCCACCCCGCCCGCCATCGCCACGTCCACATCTCTTCCAACCAGCGCCGCACAGCCATGAATCACGGCCAGAAGCGAAGAGGCGCAAGCGCCATCCACCGTGTACCCCCCGCCGTTGAGGCCGAAGTGATTGCAAATCCGTCCTGCAATCGTGTTGGACAGCCCCCCGGCCAGGGTCTCTTCCCCTACCGGGGCAAACGGCGATTTGTACCGCGCCTCCAATTGTCCCAAGAACGTCGCGGCCCGATCGGTCTCCCAACCTTCTTCCGCAAGCGACGCCGCCACCTGTCTGCGCACATACGGCCAGCGCAGCCTTAAGCTTTGCGCGCGGGAGAACTCACCCGTAAGCGTATTGCCCACCCACACCCCTGTGGCCACCTTGGGCAGTCCCGCGCCTTTTGCGAAACCGGCGTCATCCAATGCGCGGGCCGCAACATCGAGCGCCAGCCAGTGGGCAAGGTCGGTCGCACGGAACGTCTCACCGGAGATGTTGAAGGCAGTCCGGTCAAACGTATAGCCCTCAATCAGTGCCACCTCGGTGGCGTAGGTGCGGTCGGGGGCGTCGGGATCGGCGGAAAAATAGTCGTCCAGATCTAGGCGCACAGGCGGCATACGCCGAAACGCGCGACGCTGCGCCAGCACATTTTCCCAGAGCGCCTGGGGCGAATCGGCGTCGGGGTATTGGCAGGCCATTCCGACAATCGCAATGGCGGGGGAAGAGGAAGGCGACATCGCTAGGCCCGCTCCTCGGTCGCCATGGCAGGAGGGAAAACTTTCGACCGCCGACGCGCAAAGGCCGCCACGGCATATAGCCCCGCACCGCGTCCGATGCAGACCAGCGTCAGGGCAAAAAAGAGGCCAAAGACAATGTGCGAAACCACCAGCAGGCCATAGACGATGGCCACCGACAGGCCGAAGGCGATCTGGGCGCGCGGGGCGTTGGGCGTGGTGGCCGGATCAGTCGCCATATAAAAGGTATAGAGCAAAAAAGCCACGCCGGTCATGGGGTTGAGCGCCGCAGCAAGCGGCGTGTCGAAGGTCACACTCCGGAGGACGGCTTGCAGGGCAAAGCCACCCAACCATGCGGCAATCAGCGGCAGGCGTTTGGTGAAGCGCGCGTTTAAAAACGTGCCGGAGCAGATAATGATCGCGGGCAAGGCCCAATCCGCCGCACCGGTCAGGTTTTCGGTGAATTGATACGGCGGGGCGATGCCAATCCAGGGAAAGAGCAGGAGCGTGAGCGTGATGCCAAAGTTAGACGGATTCAAAAAATGCCGTGGCCCCACGCCTGCGGGAAGCGTGAAAATCTTCTTTGAACCGATGGCCACTGCGGCGGCAAAGGCAATGGGGGCCAGTTGATCGTTCCCATAAAGCAGCATCGACACCGCAAGGCCGGTAATGTGGGCCGACAGCAGAAAATCAATGCAGGCCACCGGCCCCTGCGCAAAGGCCGACGGACGGCGAGACGCCCAGCAAGAAACCGCCTCCAGCAATATCTCCAGGGCGTAGGCTGCGGCCACTGCCACCAACGGCTGCGCCCAAGACTGCTCAAACCCCAAAACGGTATGGCCCAAGACGTTCAGAATCGTGATCGCCGCAGCAAACCGCCGCAGCCCCGCAAGCCGAATGCTTTTCTCCCATTGGACGTTCTGTGCCATCATCGTCTCTGCCCCCGGACTGACTTTTCCCCGCGATGTTGCGCCTGGGACCATTTCCTGATAAGTTTGGGCGTCGTGTTACACGTTAAGGCGTTATCTCTACATGGAGAGCAATCATGCCGCACACCCTTGAAGCTGCGATCATTCGGAAAACCAAAAACCGCGTTCAGATTGAGATCACCCAGGAAAACTTCGAGGTTTTCTGCGATGCCGTCGGTCTCTATCGGGGTGAATTTTTGGAGGCGTTGTACGCCTCTGAACGCGATCATCGCGCCGGGCGCACAACGAAGCGGAAGTCCCTTCACGAATTGATAGACTGACGGCGCATGCTTGAAATATCGACGACAGTCACATTCGATCGACTCTTTAAAAAACTGCCCCGCGTGATTCAGAAGAAGGCTATCGCCAAAGTCGACTTGTTCAAAAGTAATCCCTTTCATCCGTCTCTCCGTACTGAAAAACTACACCCCAAGCATCATGAAGTATGGAGCCTTCGCGTCGACCTGACCTATCGCGTTATCTTTAAGTTTATCGCTGTAGACCACGCCGAACTCCGCTATGTCGGACACCATCACTCCATTTACAACTACGCCATGTTTCAATAGGGAACCCCGTTATCGGGCCGACGCCACACTGCCCAAATGAGGGGTCTGGCCCAGCAGAACCGTGTGCCAACCCGGCGCCATTTGCATCTTTTCACGGTGAATGTGCCCCGTCCCATCCCGCCAGGCGATCTCCACGGACAAGGGATTCTGCGCGCCACTCGGAAGTACCCCCAAACCAAAATGTAACTCCGGACTGCGACGGCCGGAGTGCCCGCCGCCACCGTCTACCTCCGCCACAAGCCTGCGTCCGTCAGGCAGCGTCACACGGGCCACGGCGCCCACGGCGGGTCTACCACGCACCACAGTTTGGGCAGGCCGACCGGGGTAAACCGTCATCGCGCTCACCGCTTCCCCCGCAACAGGCAGCAACAGCCGCAACCCTAAAAACGCCTCCGTGTCTTCGTGCGCGTTTTGGTGGAAAAACGAATCCTGCCACTGGTTGGCCACGGCAAAGTCCAGCCGCCCGTCGCCATCGACATCCGCCGTCGCAATCCCCCGGCCCATCTGCGGCGAGCCGACCCCCACCTCGCTGGCCACATCCTCGTAGCGACCGTTGGACGCGCGCGCAAAGAACGGGTTGTGCGAGTCACCGCTTAGATCGTCCCCAGGCTGAAGACGCGGCCACATCGAAAGATGCTTCAGCATGGCATCGTTGCCCATCGCCAATTCCTGAAGTTCCGGCCAGCGGTCGACCGTTCCCTTGACGAAGCCGGTGGTCTGGACGACCTCCGGCACGCCGTCGTTATTGAAATCACCAAACTTGGTGTCCCATCCCCAACCACTGCGCGAGAGGCCCCACGATTCGCTGAGGTCTATATAAGGCGCAATGCCAACCCGCATTTGATCCACCTTGCCGGTGCTCAAAAAGAGCAGGTGGCTCTCTTCCAGGGCATATTCATCGGCGATGTTGCTCACGTAAAAGTCCAGCCACCCGTCGCCGTTGAGGTCGGCAAAGTCCACGCCCATCCCCTTAAACGAACCCCGACCCAGCACTTTGGAGTTGGGCACGGTGAGCGTCTTCTCCCCCGCAAGAGGCGCCAGGCGAATATGGCCCGGCGTGGAACGATTGTGCAGCAGGTGGTCGGGGCCAAAGTCGTTGGCGTAATAGATTTCAGGCAGCAGATCCCCGTCGAGGTCGGCGGCGGAAATGGCCAGCGTCCAGGCGTGCGAGGCATCCCGATCCAGCACGTCCGTCACCTCCTCAAACCGCACGGTCGGCGCATCCCCGCGTGTAGCCGCTACCCACCGCAGGATGGGGTTGCGACCCCCATTGAAGGAGAGCGACATGGAGTCCTGCATCCGCTCATGACCTGTGGCCCGCGCGTCCAGGATGCGG
Source organism: uncultured Nitrospirota bacterium (assembly GCA_964592995.1). GTDB lineage: Bacteria > Nitrospirota > Nitrospiria > SBBL01 > CAZOFZ01 > CAZOFZ01. The sequence goes on from CAZQIT010000097.1 coordinate 10,944, forward strand.
CTGCCATCCTGAAAATAGTTGCCGAGGATCAAATCCAGATGCCCGTCGCCGTCCAAGTCGGCAAACGTCGCCGCATTGGTGAACCATCGCCCACCCGTTGCGGTCTTTGCCTCATCCGGCATGACCTCAACCGGACGATAGCTGTGCGCGGCAAGGGGCGCGTTTTCGGTGGATGCGGGACGTAAAAAGGCGATGGGCGTCCGCCCCCAGTAGTAAACCACCAGATCAATGAGGCCGTCTTCATTCAGATCACCCGGCAGACACCCCATGGGCGCCATCGTGGATGGGTCGTAGGGCAGTGGTGAGGGATTCAAGGCGAACGGGGGATAGCGCGCTCCCGTGCCCGGAGCGGGAGCGACAATCACCTGATCAATCCGCGTATCGACGTGGCAGAGGTCGTTGGGCAGGCTGTCGCCATCCAAGTCGTTGAGTGCAACCGATGCGCCGACCGCCGAAATCCAGGCCGAGATGCGCTGCATGTCGGGATGCACCTGTCGGATAAAGCGCGGCGCATATTCCGGCAATGTCGGCAAAACGGACGAGACAAACCGAAACGGGCGGGCGACCTCCCGGCGTTCAGCCTCCGAGAGATTGGGAATCCGCGCCCAGCCGTAAAGGAGGAGTACGACGGCCACGGCCACCCCGCGCAGGGCATGGCGACGAAACCAAGACAACCCTTCCACGTCACCTCCAAGCGCTGCCTACGGGGCAATTCGTGCGAACCACCCCGCAGGCAGCTTCAGGACTTTCGTGCTTTACTGAAACGGCTTACGCGGCGCGCCTCTTTCGTCCAAATCCCAGCAATCCCACAACCCCGAAACCCAGCAGAAGCACCGTGGCAGGTTCGGGGACTGGACTAGCGGGCACGGTATTTGGGTGTGGTCCGGTGTGGATGAGAGTACCCGGATAGAACCCTCCCGCCATAAACGTCGTCGGGATACCTGACGGAGGAAGATCGAACACCGTTCCATCGACCGGATAGCCCGTTGGAGGGGCATGTGACCACGTAGAACCGGTGGAGGTCAGCCAATCGCTGAAAAACTCAGAGAACGAGGCTCCCCCACCGACCGGGGTAAAGATGGCCTCCACATTCACATTAAGTACAGAATCGAACGTCCCGCCGCCTGTCCCATCGTTGTGACTCATGACCGTGAGCGTTCCCAGCGACAGGATGGAAGGGTCTAGCGTTACAAACACATCAAAAAACGACCCGCCACCCAAATCTACCGGGTTGATGCTTTCCAGAGACAGGGCGACCATCTCAATATCAATCATCCCTGTCGCGCCACCTGCCAGACCGGTTGTCCGCTGAATCAACGTGTCGGTATTGCCCAGGTTAGCCGGATCAAACGGCCTTCCCCGCAATATCACTGCGGGTGTGCTTGGGCCTGCGGGGAGCATGCCCCCCCCAGGCGGGGTATTAAACGCATCAAACCCGGGGCCAATGGGCAACGCCGACACGGCAGGTACCCTCCCAACCATCATACCTGCTAGCAACGACAGGCAAAGCATCCATCTTAGCGTTTTCATTTTACTCATTTTGAAACCTCCATAGTTTTAATGTTACCGATACGGAACACACCATGCTTGGAATATTCCCCTTTCCTTTCCCACCGCCCTTCCAAAAGGGACCTGTCATCATGGAAAGACGGTGGGAAAAGCCGCCTACCTCGCGCACTCAATCGCGTATTCAACATTCCGAATGCGTATTGCCTTCCGCGGGATATCAATGTCCACTCCAGGGTGTAAGCCCTGCAAGAACTCAATCACCTTGGTCTTGATGACGGCAACTTCCCTGGGATTGTCGAGCACCTTAATATCTAAGGGATCGTCAACAGGGAGACCCACCGCTGCTGCCACAGCCGTACTGGTAATCGAGAAGACAATTTTGTCCCAATGCCGCACTGACGGGCAGTAGTAGGGCATGGCGGGAGGAGGGGGCAGGATACCAATATTACCCTGCGCCATGCGCGTTGGCCCCATGGATTCCTCCCATGTCTGTCCCCCATCCAGGCTCAGATCAGTAAAGACATCAAAGAAACTACCAAGCACCTGATCGTTTTGGGTGCAGGTTTCCCCCGTCGATGCCTGGGTTGGGCTTTCGCGTACGCGTACGCTAGGAGGGAGGTTCCCACCGCTGATGTCCAACTGAAGTAGTTCCGTATCGAAACATCGAATGTCCCCTACGTCATACGCGTACGTAACACGGACCGTTCCCTGGGCAGGTGCCTGGACCGGCATGAAAGGCCCACCGGGAGGCCCCCCATTTCCTGAAATCGTGGAGCCGAACGAGTGCGTTTTGGATTCACCCAGCACACCCGGCGGTTCTTCACAGCTTGTAAACCCAGCGTGAATCGGGTCGTTTAGGGCAAAACTGGGCCATTTGTGAGGGTCATTGCTTGCGTACTCGTCGCTAGGCAGACACACCCTTTCTGCGTGCGCCTGTTGCGGGATAAGCCATACTCCCAGAAGGAGCAGACCGGCCACCATCACCCTTTGTATATCCATACTGATTCTACTGTTTTTATTCATTTTGAACCTCCTTGAAGTGAGTGTTATGGGACGTTTTCAGGGTCGTTACGTGCTGGGGTCCGTGGGGTGCGGCATGGGGGCCGCTGGGCACGCGATCGCGTATTTGACCTCCAGGATACGGATGTCCTTCCGCATGATCTCGCTGTGCGGCGGGGCCATCGTGGAGTGAAGAAAGTCGATCACCTTCCCCTTGAGATCGGCGACCGTCTTGGGATCATCCAGTACCTTAATGTCCAAATGCTCGGCAAACGGTAACTGGAGCCTTTCTGCCAGGTTTTTATTCGTGATCATAAAGATGATCTTGTCCCAATGCTGCGAGTTCGCGCAGTAGTAGGGCATGGGCATGGGCCTGCAGTCTGGGTTGGTTGGAGAACAGTCCCCTATTTCTAGGTCCCCGGCATATGCCGATACCGGAACTGCAACAAATCCTCCCACGACGGCCACAAGCAGCGACAGGCCGAACATCAGTTTTAACGCTCTCATTTTATTCATTGTGAAACCTCCTGGGTTGTCTTGCCGTTGATTAACGTGTGCCTCTATTTTAAAGGCACACCCTGTTGCGCGACACGGCCCACCCTTTTAAAAAGCAGAGCAGCACCTGCCGCGCCTTTCTCCTCTGGCATCACGACACGCTAGGCGCCGTTTTCCAGAGGAAACCCTTTGAAACGTTCTCCCATGCCCGATTCCCACCCCGTGAAGTGGTTCCGAATCCGCTGCCGCCAGACCTCGTAGGCGGGCACCTCTCCATCTGGCGGCAAGTCTTCCAGTGCGATGTCGGTGATCTTGGCCGCAGCGTCGGCGGGGCAGCCGCACAGAACGGTGCAGGCCATCTCGGTATGCAGTGCGGGGTTCCCCGCACGCTGGCGGGCCTTTGCCGCGAATGCGACGCCCTGCGCCACATGAGGCTGGTAGACGCCCGCAGATTGGCGGAGCGATATGATGGCCTCCTGTTCGACGCCTCCTGCGTAGGCGCAAGCCAAGCCGACGCCGCTCCACAGGTCTTCCCGTCTCAATGGATGAAACGCTGCGATGGTTTTGGCAATCCAGTCCACATCCGCCCCCCCCACAAACCAAAGACTCCGACCCAGTCCCTGGTCGAATGCCCGTTTGGTGTAACCAGACAGGGACGACGGTACCTCCTGCCTCGTGACGGTGTGCGGCGAGTGGAAATAGCCCTCATGAAAGCCATAGCCATCCACAGCGAGCCATCGCAGCAGGGGGTCCAGCCTGGCGAGACGCTCCCCGATGCGCCATCTCACCCACGGAAGCCGCGCCATCGCCCAACCCATACCGACATGGATCATGTAGGGGTGGGTCAGCCCAGGGCCGTTCAGGAAACCCCGCACGCGGCCTCCCGTCCATGGCGTGAGATCATCCAGCAGCGCCATCGCCATCGCCGCACCTTCATACGCGAAGCCGCAGAGATCACCCCCAACGTCATCAAGCCGGGAGACCAGCCGCACCGGTTCGCCCTCTTCGAGCGCCGCATGGTAGCCGTGCAGAAACGCCTGTCCGACCTGCTCCAGGTGACACTGCGCCTTCGGATTACCCCGTATTGCGATGTTCAAGTTATTGAAATATAATTAAAATATAAAACAATGGACGGATGGCTTGGGTCTGACATTGTGGAATATTTCCACAGAGGTGTGGAATTTTGCCCCACAATCGACCGGTGGATTCAAGTCCAAACGATACGGTCAGAACCCACTATTGCGTATGATCCACTGTTTTGTCCTTGATTCTTCATCAACCTTCGTGCTCTTATTCTTGTCTCTTCAGCAGAATCTGTGGGCAAATTAGTGGGAGGAGAGGGGTAAAGTAGCATTGCTCACCGATACTGTAATAAGTTGTTTCTTTGTCCTCTAGGTGTACTTGCTTATGGCGTCTCCCGTTGGACATTCCCTAGTCGGTCTTGCCTGTTTTTTCGGCTGGTTTAAAAAGCCAGCCACACTGGAAAACATAAAAACCCACAGACTGCATGTCGCGGTCTTTGTCCTGTTGGCCAACCTGCCCGACATTGACTTTGTCCTCAGTTGGCTCATCACCGGCAATCCCAATCGCTACCACAGCGCCGGAACCCACACCCTCTTGTTTGCGGCGTCTGTCGGGGCTGTTTTGGGGTACCGCTTTCGCATCGCACAGGGCTTTTCAAAAAGCGCCCTTATTTTGGGGGCCGTGACGGGATCACATGCCGCTGTGGATTTCCTGACCGGACCGGTGTTAGGCTGGCATCCTTCGTATGGTGTTCCCTGGCTGATGCCCTTTATTTCTGAACGGATCACCTCACCCTTGACACTGTTTGTCGGGCCGAAACACAATTCTTGGTCTCATATTCTGAGCGCCCACAACTGGGGATGGGCACTTTACGAAGTGGCGCTCCTTTTGCCGGTCCTCTTTTTATTATTGCGCAGACCGTCCCGTTCTTAGGGCTCGTCCATGAATAACATCCCCAGTCGGGCTGCCGATTCATCCCTGTTTGCTGCGTTG
>CAZQIT010000098.1:0-3475 GCA_964592995.1 uncultured Nitrospirota bacterium
TCGGCCACGGTCGAACTCGACTACACGATGCCAATGCCAGGGATGCGGGCCGTCCCCGTCCCAACCACCTTTTCGGATGGGGCATATCGCGCAAAGGTGAAATTCGGGATGCCAGGAGATTGGGATGTGACCCTCCGAATCAACGCGCCAGACGCGCCAAAGGTGTCGGAAACGTTCCGATTGGCTGTGGTTCCATAAAGGGATACGCCTCGGTGGATAAGGACACCCCTATGGACGCGGACGCACCCGCCGCTTGTCCATCCAGAAGATCAGGGCCGCAATCAGGAAGAACAGCGCAACGTTGAGCAGCACCATGCTGACGGCGTACGAAATACTGGGCGTCTGCGCCCAGGGGGTAACATCTTCCATGATCTCCGTAATATGCCAGGTCAGGCGCACCGACGACCGGATATAGCCCATCAGCGACATCGTCATTGAGATCAACAGGGCCAGCGCAAACAGGGCGCATGCGCCGGGGAGGGGAAGCGCCCCCCATCGGATCGGCCCCAATGTCCGTGCGCGTCGCAGCATCAGGCCATTGAGGACACCGCCGAAAAGGAGGGCGCTGAGGGCGCTTAAGAACTGGGGCAGGGCCAGACCCACCCGAACATTCGCCGGAATCGAATAGCCATAAACGCCCAGCGCGATAATGTTGATTTCGGCCCCCGCAAACAGGGCGACCAGTGCCGAATTTCCCCACCGCCTCCAGGAAACGCTGATCTCCTTGTTACATCTCCGAAAGATCATCAGGCCAAGACCAAAAGTCAGGATCATCGTGTTGATCGCTGTGTTTTTGGCCGACATGGTGCCATAATTCCCGACCACTGGGTGCTGTGTTCCACCCATCACCCCAAATTCGCTCTGACTCGCCGGAAGGGTATGCGGCGTGCTCCAGATCATGACCGAAACAGCCAGTACCCCGAACATATATTTGGCCATCGGTGCATATCGCCAAGCCCCCTGCATTCGGGCCGTTCCCTGCCACAGGTAATAGGTCATTGTCATAAAAATCAGACCGATTAAAAACGCTTGGATAACAAAAGGCCAACTGAGCTCGCCCCCCATGAGGGTCATGCCCATCCTTTGGCGAAAGATAAAAATGACCTTTGCAAACCAATAGCCCGCGAAAGGAAGCAGGAGCAGGTTGGACATGGAGATCATGATCATGACATGTCCCATCTGGTCATAATGGGCCTTTTTTGCGGGGTCTGTCGTCGTCATCAGGTGGTACGCAGCATAGGCCGCGAGGACGGCACCGCTGAACATAATGCTGGCCAGAATGCGGTGGAGATTCAGCGGATACCAAAACGGGGTCTGAACAACAGCCAGGATGCTCCCCAGATACTGTCCCTGCGCGTCCACCCCTGCGGGAGACATCATAAATGACATCCAGGCGTTGGCCAGGGCAATGATCAGAACGCCGTTGGCGCAGGTCAGCGCTCCAATGCTCATGTGAATCCACTTTTTGCTCCCCACCGCGCAGCGCTCCCAGGTCAGGGTATAGGCATAAATCAATACACTCTCCGATAAAAAACAGAAGGCGTACAACAGGACGGCGGGCTTGAAAAGTTGCGCCATATACCTGAAGAAACCCCCGTAAGAGAAGAGGAATACCAGGAGGAGCGCTACGCCCGTCAGAACGGTCAACGGGTAGAATGGAAGGGCAATGTGCATGATCTCCCGCGCCAGACGATCCTGACGCGCGGCCCCCTCCGGATTCCGGGCGCGTCTGGCATGGCCCGCCAACTCCAACATCCAGGCGATCATCGGAACACCCAGGATAAAACTACCCAGGAAGAAATGTTGTTGGATGAAGACCCAAAGCAGGGATCGGCGATCCAGGGAATGCCCTCCCCCCAAATGCCCTCCCCCATAGCTCTCTGGATATTGAAGTCTGGGGGCGGGGGGGCCGGAAACGACATGTTCCGTTTGATGATAAATATCCCGTGCCATCTCCTCCGCTCCGACGACGGCGCAAGTGCCGGAAAGGATCACACCGCAAGTGATCAGGATTAAGAAAAAGCGACCCACTGTCATGGAAGGACTCTCCGTTTTTCGACAATCGCAGATCATATCGGCCTGCCTGGGAATGTGTCAACCGACCCTGATCTTGACGCTGTGGGGGCGGGTGCGTATGATCGTGAAAATAACCGGACAATCCGAAACCGGCCGCAACCGGAAAACGAAACTCCATTCAGAATCCTGGGGCAAGGGGCAAATGATTTCTCTGTTTCCGGGCATTGAAACATGGGCCTGGTTTTCATCCGAAAAGGGGATTTACTTTAACGGGCATCGGATCACTCTCGGCGATCAGAGCGTGCTGATTGATCCGCCGCCCATGCTGCGGGAAGATCGGGACCGGTCCTCCCAGCAGAAAATCATAGCCATTTTATTGACCAATCGGGATCATGTGCGGGATGCGATGGATTGGCGCATCCGGCTGCAGGTTCCGATTTGGGCACCGGCACCGGATGCCATGGCGATGGATTTCGTGATCCTGGATGAGACATACAAAGACGGCGACCGCTTGCCAGGTGGAATCCAGGCCATCGCTTTGGCAGACGGAAAGTCAGCGGGCGAATCTGCCTTTTACCTTCCCCTGTTGGGCGGTATTTTCATCCTGGGGGATGCCCTCATTGGCCTGCCCGAAGGGGCGTTAAACCTTCTCCCTTCAGAAAAATATGCCGACATCGGAAAGGCCGCGCACGGGCTGCGCAGACTCCTGGATTTCCCCTTTGAAGCGGTGCTCGTGGGTGATGGAGCGTCAATCCTGACGGGTGGACGACTGGCCGTAGAACAAGCTTTGGAACGGGCCCAGAAGAAACCACACCCGTGAGCCTCCACAGCCATCTTCGACTGAATCAAACAAAGCTGGAGAATGTGCCCGTCAGATCAAAATGACTCGGAACGATAGTCGCATCCTTGCCACTTATAACGCGATCCTTACAACTCTGCTTGATGCACTTGACTGCCGATGCGTTGATCTGACCCCGGAATGAAATGGGCTTAACACTGGAAACATTGATCTGGCTGATCGTCGCATCCAGCGAGAAAGAGGCGTCCACGATGTTGTCAAGATTCTCCTGAATCACTGCGGCGTTGCTTTTGTTTAGCGTGGCTGTTCCTTTGGAAATCACCAGCCGTGCGCCGTCACCTGCACCATGGGTCTCAATACTGCCGGTGACAATACTGGCGTTTAACGTCTGGGCCGTGGAAGTCTCAGGGTTCCGCGTGAAAGTTACTAAAATATCCACCTTCTCATTTCGCACATCGCCCTTCACCGACACCGTGACATTCTCTCCGCTGTTCGTGATGGTGATGGTTGCCATCTGCGACAGGTTTAAAGTGTCAACACAGAGTCCCGTTCGTCAGGGCCACCTCATCAGGGCTGAGTTGTTTACCGATGTTTTGTGATATAATCGCCGCCGTAAGATAATGCAGAGGAGGATACTCAAGATGATACAGATTACCGATA
>CAZQIT010000099.1:0-7461 GCA_964592995.1 uncultured Nitrospirota bacterium
AGCGCGAAAATCCTCCTCCAGCAGTGTTTCAATGAGAGACTGTTTATTGGGGAAATAGTTATAGATCGACATCGGGGCATATTCGATGGCTGTGGCAATCCGCCGCAAGGTCACGGCCTCATAGCCCGATTTTACAAAGAGAGCGCGCGCGGCATCCAATATCTTCACCCGCATGGCCTCTCGCTCCCGTTCCCTGCGTGATTTAACCACTTACCCCTCCCCCATATTGCGTTCTTAGTACATAATATATGTGCTGTACGATATTGTCAAGTAGTGCGGGTTCCGAAGCCACACAGAAACGCCTTCGCTTGCCTGATTTTGACGCCTTCGTCTGACTTGTGCTGTAATATGAGTCCTGTATTTCCGTAGGATCGAACAAGGAACGCCCGATGACGCTTGAATATCAATACTGGGTCGGTGGACAGTGGAAAACCGCATCCGACCGATGGCGGGTGACCAATCCCTATAACGAAGAGCCGGTGGGAATCACCTGGGTGGCTTCGGACGGGGATGTGGAATTAGCCCTTGCGTCTGCGGCGCAGGCATTCAGAGAGACGCGGGTGGCCCCCGCCTTTCGCCGCGCGGAGTGGCTCTTTCGCATCCGTGAGGGCATTGAGATGCGCGCGGAAGAGATCGCCCGCATGATCGCCCTAGAGGCGGGCAAACCGATCACCGACGCCCGCGCCGAAGTCCGGCGCGCCATCAACACATTCCAGATTGCCGGTGAAGAAGCAAAACGGATTCCATGCGAGATGCTTCCCCTGGACCTGATGCCCGGTTCCGACGGCAGGATCGGTCTGACACGCCGGATGCCAATCGGTCCGATTCTGGGCATCTCCCCGTTTAATTTTCCGCTTAATCTGGTGGCTCATAAAATTGCGCCCGCCCTGGCTTCCGGCAACACAATCATCCTGAAGCCCGCGCCCAAGACGCCACTGACCGCGCTGCTGCTGGCCGAGGTGATCGCGGCGGCGGGGGTACCGGCGGGTGCGGTGAATATCTTTTTATGCACCAATGCCCAGGCCGAACGGATGCTGACCGATCCACGCATTGCCATGCTGAGCTTCACGGGAAGCGCCCCTGTCGGCTGGTCTCTGAAAGAAAAGGCACCCAAAAAACGGGTGATTCTGGAGCTGGGTGGAAATGCAGGTGTGATTGTTCAGTCCGATGCCGACATGGATCATGCGGCCCGACGCTGTGCGATGGGCGGCTTTTCGTATGCGGGTCAGGTCTGTATCTCCGTTCAGCGCATCTATGTCCAAGAAAATGTGTATGAACCATTCATGCGCCGATTCATTCCACAGGTCGAATCCCTCAAAAGCGGGGATCCGCTGGATGAGGCCACGGCCATCGGCCCGATGGTCAATCTGGATGCTGCCGTGCGCGCGGAAGGCTGGATCAACGAAGCGGTGGCCGCCGGGGGGCGTCTGCTCTGCGGCGGAACCCGCTCCGGCAATTTTGTCGCACCCACCGTCTTGGTTAATACGACTTCAGACATGAATGTCAATGCGCAGGAAGTCTTTTCACCGATTGTGACGGTGACCCCCTATCACGATCTGGACGAGGCGATCGACCGGGTCAATGATTCCGCCTATGGCCTCCAGGCCGGGCTGTTTGCGCGGGACATTCAGGACATCTTCTACGCCTTCCAGCGGCTGGAAGTCGGGGGCCTGATTGTGAATGATGTGCCCGCATATCGCATCGACCATATGCCCTATGGCGGCACGAAAGAATCGGGTGTGGGTCGCGAAGGCGTGCGGTACGCCATCGAAGAAATGACGGAGTTGAAGCTAATGGCCCTGAACCTGGGCACGCCCTGATGTGCAGCACTGCCGCAGGAACACTGCCGTGCGGCAGCACTGCCGTGCGGCAGCACTCATCGTTTGACGCGAGTCGTGCCGTCTGGGCGATCTTCGATGATGACGCCGAATGCCGACAGCTTTCGACGAATGTCGTCCGCCTTCTCCCACTGCCGTTCACGGCGCGCCCTGTCTCGTTCTTCCAATAACAGATTCATCTCCCCGTCGGTCAATCCGGAAACCCCATCCTCCCAGGGCTGATGTCGAAAGTCCGATGGCGGGACACGAAACAGGCCCAAGACACCGCCCAGCTTCATGAGTGTGGCCCTGTGACGGGGAACGGCCTCTTCCTTCCCCTGATCCAGAAGTCGGTTGATCTCCGATCTCATCTCCTGAAGCGCCGCCAGCGCGCGGGGGGTATTAAAATCATCATCCATCGCTGCATCAAACGCCGCGTTTGGAACGGAATCATCAAGGTGACCCGGTGCGATATCCTGCTCCGCTAACCGCTGAAACAGGGTATAGAACGGGTCTAGGCCGTTTTTTGCTGTTTTGAGACTTTGATCGGAGAAGTCGATGGCCGAACGATAGTGCGTGGAGAGGAGATAAAATCGCACCACCTCCGCGACCACGCCCGGCGGAAAGTGAGACGATTTTTCAAAAATTTCTCGAAGCGTAAAAAAATTACCCAACGACTTGGACATCTTTTCCTGATTCACCGTGACAAAGCCATGATGAATCCAGCACGGAACGAACGCAACGCCGGTCGCCGCTTCGGACTGGGCAATTTCGTTTTCGTGATGTGGAAAAATCAGGTCCGCGCCGCCGCCGTGCAGATCGAACGTTTCGGCCAGATGCCGCATCGACATCGCCGAGCACTCAATATGCCAGCCCGGACGTCCCGGCCCCCAGGGACTCTCCCAAAAGGGTTCTCCTGGCTTTGCTGATTTCCAGAGGGCAAAGTCCAGTGGTGCGCGTTTCCGTGCGTCTCCCTCCACCCGCGCTTGCGCCTCAATCTCTTCCGGTCTGCGTTTGGAGAGTTTTCCATAGGATGCAAAACGCGCCACTTCAAAGTAAACATCCCCCTCGACGATATAGGCCACGCCCTTTTTGATGAGCGTTTCAATCAGTCGAATCATCTCTGGAATATGCTCCGTCGCCCTCGGCGCCACAGTCGGTGGACGCACGGAGAGTCTGGCCATATCCGCTTCGTAGGCGGCCATGTATCGCGTGGTTATTTCACGCCACCCGGTCGATTCCTGCTGGGCGCGCCGAATGATTTTGTCGTCAATGTCGGTGAAGTTTTTCACATACCGGACAGAAAGCCCCTTGTACTCCAGATAGTTGCGAATCACGTCAAAGACGATGGCCGAACGGGCATGGCCCAAGTGACAGTCATCATAAACGGTCACCCCGCAGACATAGAGCGACACCTCTCCCGCAACGCGGGGAGACCATGCCTCTTTCCTCCCGGTCAGTGTGTTGGTGATCTGCAGCGTCATCGGTTTTCAGGACAGGCGGGGAGACTTAGGATCCCCGTGAGAATAACTTGTGCAAAAGTGAGGGGGTCGAGTCGCCCGATTGGCGAGGCGTGAGGAGCTCGCTTACCCGTTGGAAAGTAAGCGAAGAACAACAACGCCAATCGGGATGAATCGGCCGCCGAACTGCGCAAGTTATTTTCACGGGGATCCTTAAGCCACCACTTTGTCAGCAGCGCTCAGGAGCGGAACGAAGAGGCAGGGAATCAGCGATGTCCGGGTAATCCCGCCTTTCGTCTTCACGACTTTTTCCAATATCTGGGAATCACGAGGACCGACCGGCATGACAAGGCGGCCTCCGACCTTGAGCTGACCCAGTAGCGGAAGGGGGATCGCAGGAGCCGCCGCCGCCACCAGGATAGCGTCGTAAGGGGCATCGTCCGGCCATCCATAGGCGCCATTCGAGAGGTGAAGCACGACGTTGTAGTAGTGGAATGCACTCAAAACCTTCCAGGCCCTGTTGTGGAGGGAAGACACCCGTTCGATGGAACAAACACGCACCACCATCTCCGCCAGGACGGCCGTTTGGTATCCCGATCCGGTTCCGATCTCCAGCACCTTTTCGGCACCTGTCAGGGCTAGGGCTTCCGTCATCAATCCGACCATGTACGGTTGGGAGATCGTCTGTTTTTCTCCGATGGGGAGGGCATGGTCTCCGTAGGCGCGCTCCCGCAAGGCTTCTTCTACAAAGAGATGCCGTGGAACCTTGCGCATGGCCGACAGGAGGCGCGGGTCTTGAACGCCGCGTCGGACCAATTGCTCCTCCACCATCCGAAGGCGCATCGTTTCATAGTGAGTCATGGGTTTAGGGCCTGCGCAGGCCCTTAGGAAGCGGCGCCCTGGCTGAATCAAAGCTGCCGATACGTATAGATGCCCAACATCATCCCCAGCAGGCTGAACAGTGTAATTTGAAATGTAAAACCGAACACCAGCGTCACGAGGTGAAGATCAAGCGTAAGCGGAGGGGTAAAACCGATGGAATACACTTTCAGAAAAACGTCTCGCAAAATACCGGGTGGAGAGAGGCGCATCAGGATTTCACCCAGGACACCCCCCAGCAGGTCGCCCCCCAGGATAAAGACAACCAGCATCCCGGGACCCCGTTTCAGTAAAGCCATTTCCAACCTCGTGGGAAAACCGCCGCTTATCTATCGGTACTGTAAATATCCTTCGTGGCTGGTGATGGCCGGAAGATAGGCGAGGGGGATGTTTTCCACCTTCGGGTCGCGCAGGGAGAGAACAAAGACCGTGAGCGCCGTCGCCTCGTCCTCGGTGAGGCCCCAGTTGGGCATGATCGTGGGTTGGGTACGGTCTTTGGGGTTGGGCGCGTCGGGATTGCCTGGAACGATCTTCTGCGGATCAAGAAAATGTTCAAACTCCCAAGCGCGTGTCGTGTGCTCCGACGTCCGGATTCTGGAATAGTCGTGTACCAAATAGAAGGCCAACTCCGTTTTACTGCCCATTGAAGACAACTCCGGCGCCAGCACCGCCGTGCTGCCCAATTGGCGAATCGCGTGACAGGCGACACAACCCAGCTCTTTTGCCAGGCGTTTGCCCTTCATGAGGACGGGGGCCTCCGGCCAATCGACTTCATCTGAATAGAGTTCGTAGTGGCACTTGGTGCAGGACGTCTGAACGTAGGGGCCGGTTTTGATCTGCCGATCCAGATGTTTAACGATGCCGTGGGTCTTTTCGAAGGTGACCGCCTGACCATCCCCTTCGTGGCAGATGGTGCAGCCGAACTTTTCAAACGGGTGTTTTGAGATGTAGTCCTGACCGGCAAAGCGGGGATGCACGGTGTAGGGCTGTGGTTCATGGGCAAACTTGGGGTTGTCGATTCCGCCGTGGCAGGTGGTGCAACGGTCGGCGCGATTGAGTTGGCTGTTCCAGATTTGCTGCACCGCCAGCGTGGAGTGGGCCACCGCCGGATCGCCCACCTTATCGGCCAGCTTCTCGTAATACGTCTTGCGATATTCCTTCCATTCTGGCGCCGCCTGTCGATAGGCAAAAACCCCCAACTGCACCAGAATCGCCACACCAAAAAACGCAAACAGAAAATGTTTAATCATTCTGGGCTTCTTTCACTCCTACCTTACCGATATAACCGAACGACTGTGACAACAGGTCTTACGCAATATCTATTTGCGTTCGCGCCCCTTCTTGAAATCCTTCTCCATCCAAGACGTGAAGGCGACGAAAAGAACCGTCATCAGAAAGGTGATGACGATCAAAAAGATGACGATCCCCAGCCGGTACGGATATCCCCAAATATCGCTCATGACTCCCCCTCCCCTTTCCTACTTCCCTGCCTGATGGCTGACCACTGATCGCTGAAACCTGCCCCTATATCTTAAACCACGGTGTAATCAAGACGTATTTGATATCGGCCACCAGGCGCACGACCATCTTCAACGGCACGCCCACCATCGACAAGAACAAAAACATCGTGATGTTGTAACGGATGAATCCCAGCTTCTTATAAAACTCCCGCAGGAAGAGGAAGGGGATGCTGAAGCCCACGCCATAGTAGCCTAAAAAGATGACCCAGGTGAGCAAATTCGCCGCGCTGAAATGATAGGTTCCCAGCGAGATCAGCGGTGCTGCGGACAGCCCCAGGGCGTTTTGGAGCAGCAATTCCATATCAACCAGTTTGACCGCCGAGGCCGGCTGGTGGCGTGACCAGTCTTCCCACGGCCAATACCACGACCAGTCCAATCCCCGAAACCAAACGCCGATGAAGATGAGGACATACCAGAGGGCGAGACCGAAGCTGAAGCCCCACATGGCGAACTTGCGTTCGCTGAAACTGTAATATCCCTTTCCGCGCGGGTTGTAGTCGATGTAGGGAATGGCAATCAGGCCGACAATAATGAGGGTCGGCAGCACCACGCCCGCCAGCCACGGATCGAAGAAGACCAGCAGCTCTTGCAGGCCGAGGAAATACCAGGGGGCCTTCGTTGGATTCGGCGTCGTGTCTGCGCTTGCGATCTCTTCCAGGGGGGCTGGCGAAATCAGCGAAAGGAAGAGGAGCACCGCCGTCGCCAGCATCATTGAAATGAGTTCGATATAGACCAGATTGGGCCAGACCAACACCGTGTCTTCCGGCACCATGTTCTCTCCGGCCGCCTTCTTGATTCTGCTCTTTAGATCGCCAGCATGTGTGGCAGCATTTGCTTCCATCTATTTCCTTCCCCGTTTATACACATCACCCCGTGCGCCGACGTGATCGACGTAGATCGTCTTCAACGAATCATCCCGACATACCAGTCGGGTTCAACGCCTTGTTCGACGATGGACCCCGCCAAATAGTACACCCAGAAGATTCTTGTCGTTTCCGAGCGTCTTCAAGAATTGCCACGATATCGCCGCCAAATTTATCCGCCATCCGCTGACGTGTTCGGTGAATCTCGTCGATAATCGTGTCACGATTCGTTGTCTTCTGATTCATTGTCCACCATTTCTTCCGGAGTGCAGATGATCGGAATCGGGCATCCCAAATCCGCCAGTACATCGTGAATCCGAGGTAAAATCTTTGCATTCGCAATGTGCTTGCAGTTCCAAGTCAACAGGTATTGTATCCTGTGATGGGCAACCATGGCGATATGCAACGCATCAATAGACGCCTTCGGTGGAAGAATCGCTCGGGACATAATTTCGTTGGCGATGACGCCAATCTCCATCTCAAGTGGGAGCAGCGGAATTCCCTCCAGGGATTGCAGCCGCTCCGCGACCAGCACTGGATCGCCAACCGACGCCTCATCAAGCACATACTGCGACGTTACAAGTTCGTAACCGCCACGTTCGTCATCCCACCATTGGTGCGTTAGAATCTGACGGGCGGCCATGACAACCTGCGCACTGGGACGCTGTCGCAAGTAACTAACTATAGAAGTTTCGATGTACACCGTCGCCATCAATTATCAACTCTCCTCCTCGAACAGACCTTCTACAGCGGGCCGGAGAACCCGTCTTTGCGGATGCGCCAGGCGGGACTTCACGGCAAATCATATCCCCAATTGTTTGCAAACCGGACCGGACAAGGCGCTGGACGAAGTGATTTCGCTTCACGCAACCTGCATCCGCAGATGTTTCGTTCTCAAGCCTGGAGGGGCGGAAGTCCCGCT
>CAZQIT010000100.1:0-3748 GCA_964592995.1 uncultured Nitrospirota bacterium
GTCGTGTGTCTTGAACGATTTTAAGAAGTCGATATACGCAGCCTCGATGCCATGCTGCTCGGAGCCGTGGATCATCTTCTCAAGGTAGGCCCTGGAAGGGAGAAAGACGCCGGTTCGGATGGCCACGTAGGTCAGGACCGGAATCACTCCTCCCTGATATGACGACAGGACATCCTGTCGGATATAGGAGTGGGGATAGTCCGCCAGCTTGTCCATCCGCTTGAGGTCATCCGTGGAAAGCTCGTAGAGCACG
The DNA here is from genome assembly GCA_964592995.1 of uncultured Nitrospirota bacterium. Classification (GTDB taxonomy): domain Bacteria; phylum Nitrospirota; class Nitrospiria; order SBBL01; family CAZOFZ01; genus CAZOFZ01. The sequence continues at coordinate 254 of CAZQIT010000100.1, forward strand.
CCGAACACCTGCTCTCCCCGTTGCGGCAGGATATCGGCCGTGCCGCTGTTCCAGGCGCGCGACCAGCGCGTGAACGCCAAGACATAATTCGGCAAACTGGCGATCCCCAACACACGGTGCCCCGGACAACGGGATTGCATCTGCTCGCCATTCATGTTGGAGCCGTAAGCGAAATAGGTCATGTGAGGGGGGGCCTCCGACGATGAAAGTCGGTGGACTGCTCGTAGGCATGGGCAATCCGAAGCACCCCCGCTTCGTCAAAAGGGCGACCCATGATCTGAAGACCGATGGGCAACCCCTCTTTTGAAAAGCCGCAGGGCAGGGACAGGGCCGGTACACCCGCCAGATTGGCGGAAATGGTGAAAATATCGGAGAGGTACATCGAAAGCGGGTCCGCAGCTTTTTCGCCGATTCGGAAGGCGGTCGTGGGCGCAGTGGGCGTCAGGATTGCGTCCACCGTATTAAAAGCCACATCAAAATCCTGCTTCATTAGGGTCCTCACCTGTTGCGCCTTTTTATAGTAGGCGTCGTAATAGCCGGAAGACAACACATACGTCCCAAGCATAATGCGCCGTTTGACCTCCGGGCCAAATCCTTCTCGCCGACTGTTCATGTACATGGCCATGAGATCCGAAGGCCGGTCCGACGGCGCGGCGGCACGATGGCCATAGCGTACACCGTCATAGCGGGCCAAATTGGAACTGGCCTCCGCCGTGGCCACAATATAATACGTTGCGATCGCATATTCGGTGTGCGGCAGCGAAATCTTGAAAATCTCCGCGCCCAATGTTGTCATTTGATGGATCGCGGCCTGCACCGCAGATTCCACTTCCGGGTCCATCCCTTTGACAAAATATTCATCGGGCACGCCCAGGCGAACCCCTCGGAGCGTGTCGGTAAAAGCCGCAGCGGTATCCGGCATCGGCGTCTGTACCGAGGTCGAATCCTGCGGGTCCGGCCCGCCAATGACATTCATCAGGATCGCTGCATCGCGCACGTTGCGTGTGATCGGGCCGACCTGATCCAGCGACGAGGCGAAGGCCACCAGCCCATAGCGGGAAACCCGTCCGTAGGTCGGTTTCAGGCCCACGACGCCGCAGCAAGCTGCGGGCTGCCGAATGGAGCCACCCGTATCCGAACCGAGGGCCGCTGCGGCTTCGGAGGCCGAAGTGGCCGCTGCGGAGCCGCCGCTGGAACCCCCTGGAATACGCGCGAGATCCCACGGATTGCGGGTCTTCTCAAAGGCCGAATTTTCGGTGGAGGACCCCATGGCGAACTCATCCATGTTAGTCTTCCCCAAAAAGACCGCGCCCGCGCGCCGAAGACGCGTGATGACCGTCGCATCATACGGCGGGACAAAGTCGGCCAGCATCTTCGACGCACAGGTGGTCCGCACGCCTTCTATGCACAGATTGTCTTTGATGGCGATTGGAATGCCCGCAAGGGGGCCAGCCTCCCCCTTGGCGATGGCCCGATCGGCCCGATCGGCCTGCGCCATGGCCGCCTCTTCCGTCAGCGTATGATAGGCGTGAACCCGCGCCTCGACCGCACGGATTCGGTCATAAAACGCCGCAATCAGCTCCCGCGCGGACACCTCTTTTTTTTGGAGCGCGGCCTGCATCTCATGCAGGGACAGGTCGGTGAGGGTCATGTGGAGGGGGCATCCATCTGATTCTGCGCATTCACTTGAACAATCCGAGGCGCGAATGTTGTCAACTCCGGCTCCGCATACAGGGCGTAGCAGAAAATAATGACCTTGTCTCCCACGACCCCCTTGCGAGCGGTCGGACCGTTGAGACAGACAATGCCCGAATCACGCGGCCCGGGCAGGACATAGGTGACAAATCGTTCTCCGTTATTCAGATTGGAGATCGCCACCTGTTCGTAAGGCAACATGCCTGCCGCATCCAGCAGCGTCTGGTCAATCGTAATGCTGCCTTCATAATTAAGCTCGGATTCTGTGATCGTCGCGCGATGAATTTTGGCTTTTAACATCATTCGAATCATGGGATTCCTTTTAAGGGATGATTTTAGGCACGCGGAAATGCGCGCCGTCGTGCTCCGGGGCGTTTCCCAGCACCTGATCTGCCGAGAGTGAAGGCTGCATAACATCCTCCCGGAAGACATTGGACAGCGACAGGACTTGCGCAGTCGGCAGGATCGCCTGGGTGTCGAGCTGGTTTAGTTTCTCCATGTAAGAAAGAATCGCGTTGAGCTGTCCTGTAAATTGCCCGATTTCTGCTTCCGTCATGGCCAGCCGGGCCAGCCCTGCCACATGCGCCACATCTGCCGGTGTAATGTTCATCGGTTTCTCCTGCAGATGCGAAAGTTTTGCATGGATATCTATTTTGAAATCGAGACTAAAATTTGATTCCCCTGATCCAGAAACTCCACCTTCTTCGGGTTTCCTTCTTTCTTGATCTTTACCATCACAAAAGGGTGGGTAACCAGGGTCGCCTGAATATCGCCCGGTAAGGGCTCGTGGAACCTGACTTTCACCTTTAAAGCATCGCGCGACCACGTGATTGTGTCGATCTCAACACGATACCCTGCGGTTGGTTTTTCCCCCATCGATATGAAGATCACCCGTGAAGATCGAAAGTCAATTTCAGGTGGGAGAGGCGGAGGAAGCTGATGAGAATGGACTTCCTTAAACAGCTTGTTAAACGTTTTCTCCTCGGTGATGACATCGAAATAAAGCGATGGAAACCGCTTTCCGGAAGTCAACCCCCGGTCAATGACGAGATAGTCAATCGAACGGGAGGCACATGCCGTTAAGAGGATCATGGCCGCGAATAACATCAACAGCACGTTCTGATGGATTTCAAGCCTTATTTTCTTCTCCATTTCATCTCTTGAAGTTTTTGGATTTCTGATGTGGCGCTCTGAGGGGAGACGAGTTCCCCTACCATAAAGCTAATGTTTGGTTTGTCTTGTCCCGCCGTGATCGTGATGATGTCGGGATAAGATCCGCAGGCATCCTCGATATCACAGATAACATTGTCGTTATCCCGATCTGTTCCAGCCACGATAAAATAGGTTCCGGGAGGAACTTCGGGTGTCTTAAAGGAATAGTTTTGATCTACTGTGGCCTCGACTTGCTGCACCGTGTCTAATGTATTTTGATCAACGACCAGGATGAAGACCGTCCCGACATTCCCCATCGTGGCGCCACCGACCGTCATCCTTATGCTGACCGTCGCTGTTTGACTCCCTTGTTCTGCAGCGGAAGCAAGATTGATTGTTGCACTATATGCCCCCGCCGCAAGACCGGAACGATCGACGGTTGCATTCACCGTCAAGGGTGCAGCCCCGGACGAAGGGGTAACGATGAGCCACGAGGCATCCTCCGTGACATGGGTGATATTGAGCGTTCCGATACCGGCATTGGTCACATCAATCGGGAGAGCACTGATAAAATTACTAAAATCCAGCGAGGAGGTTGAGACGCCGAGGATCGACCCCGTGGGAGTCGCTCCGGAACCGCCCGGGATC
>CAZQIT010000101.1:0-20543 GCA_964592995.1 uncultured Nitrospirota bacterium
CGTTGCGAATGATCTGTTCATAGAAGTTGCGTTGCCAGACGGGCGTTCCAGGTGAACCGCGCAATGCGTTAATGCGTTGGGTGGCCGCAGATTTGAATCCAGCAACAAATGCCCCCAATGATTTTGGTGACCGTTGCAATAGGTGGTCATTGTGTAGGGGCGCACGGCCGTGCGCCCTTGCTGGTGCAACACCATTATCATCTGTTCCGACCGTATAAACATTGACCCCTGTGGGCGCACAGCCGTGCGCCCCTACCGGTGCAACACCATTATGTTCAATGAATACGATCCGGAGTTGCCAAGAGTCAGGCCCAGTCCTTCGGTGCTGAATGCCAATGATCCGCAGAGCCAACGGAGACTGATCCACTCCATCGCGCACGACGATGGCACCCGAACTTCTCGATTTCGGTGGGTTTGTCGGCCATCGGCTTTCCTGTTTTAGGTGGGCGGTAACTACAGGGACTGCGCGGGGGGGTGCTTATCGGTGAATCTTCGGAGGGCTTCCCTGGAGGCCATGCGGCGTCTTCCTTGCCAACCCACCACAAAGAGCAATCCCCCTAGGACTAAAAAGAGGGAGGCCAGATGCAGGTGTGCCCGTTCTCGGGTGTCCGCGCCCGGTTGACCGATCAGGCCGATCCAGCGATACCCCCAAAAACAGATCAGAAAGAGGGCCGAGAGTATTACGCCGGTGTAGTCCCACAGATTGGCCCGATTCCCCCGTATCCCCACCCGAAACAAAAACAGCCCAACGCCGACAGAAACCAGCAGGCTTATCAGATGAATGAAGGCAAAGGGATCGGTCTCCCAGTGGCGAAACAGCACAGAGAGTCGAAACCCCCAGGCGGCAACAATGATCCCACCCACGACCATCAGGAGCGCACGAACTCTTTTGGACATGATTCCGTCCTATTCCCATTCTATCGTGCTGGGGGGCTTAGAGGAGATGTCATAAACGACGCGGTTGATGCCCCGCACTTCGTTGATGATCCGGCTGGAGGCGATCTTGAGAACGTCGTGCGGAATTTCGGCCCAATCTGCGGTCATACCGTCCTGGCTGGTGACGGCCCGAAGCGCTAGGGCATCTTCGTAAGTCCGTTGATCGCCCATAACGCCGACGCTCTTGATGGGAAGGTAGACGGCAAAGGCCTGCCAGATGGACGCATAGAGTCCCGCCCTTCGGATCTCCTCCTCGAAAATGGCGTCGGCCTCCCGAAGGCAATGCAGCCGCTCCGGCGTGATCTTCCCCATCACCCGGACGGCAAGACCCGGCCCGGGAAAGGGATGTCGATAGAGGAGCGCTTCCGGAATGCCCAGTTCCACCCCCAACTGCCGCACCTCGTCCTTGAAAAGACTCCGGAGCGGTTCGATCAATTTCAGACGCATCCGCTTCGGCAGACCCCCTACGTTGTGATGGCTCTTGATGGTGGCCGAAGGCCCCTTAAGCGAAACACTTTCAATAACGTCGGGATAAAGCGTTCCCTGTACCAGAAACCCCACATCGCCCAGTCGTTCGGACTGGGCCTCAAATATCTCAATGAAGGTTTTGCCAATAATCTTTCGCTTCTTTTCCGGGTGCGTGACCGATGCCAGCCTCGCCAGAAAAGTCTCCGAAGCGTCCACAATCTTTAAGTTTAACTTTAGGTTATTTCTGAAGGTCTCCGCGACCTGTCTGCCCTCATTTTTACGCAGCAGGCCATTATCAACAAAAATACAGGTCAGCCGTTTGCCGATGGCCCGTTGCGCCAGCACCGACGCCACGCTCGAATCGACTCCCCCGCTGAGGGCTGAAATGGCCCGGCCCTCGCCAACCTGTCGTTCAATCTCTGCCTGTGCCGTCTGGATAAATGACCCCATCGTCCAGGTCGGTTTACATCCGCAGATTCGATGAACAAAGTTTTGGAGCAGTCGCGTCCCCTCCTGCGTATGCACCACTTCCGGGTGAAACTGCAAGGCATAAAGGCGACGTCGCGCATCCTGTATGGCCGCTGCGGGAGAATGGGGGGTTTTTGCAATGGCGATAAACCCTGCGGGCAGAACCTCAATCCGGTCTCCATGGCTCATCCAGACCGGTGTCTCTTTGGCAATGCCAGAGAACAGCCCGGTCGCAGGGGTCGTGCCTCCCGCAGGGGTCGTACCCCTCCTCGCAGGGGTCGCACCCCCGCGCTCCGAAACCCGCAGCATCGCCCGACCATATTCACGCTTCAACGACCGCGCCACCTGTCCACCCAGCAGGTGGGTCATCAACTGCATCCCATAGCAGATGCCCAGGATCGGGACGTTCAGTTCAAAGAGGGCAGGGTCGCATAGTGGGGCACCCGGGTCATAGACGCTGGCCGGTCCGCCGGAGAGAATGATGCCGGAAGGGGAATAGGCCTGAATTTCAGGGAGCGGGAGATGAAAGGGGACGATTTCGCAATAGACCCGGCCCTCGCGAATGCGACGGGCAATCAGTTGGGTATATTGCGACCCAAAATCTAAAATTAAAACGCCTGCGGCTCCTGCAGAGGGCGCTCCTGCGGAGGGCGATGCGCTTCGCGCACCCATCAACGCCGGTGGATTTAAAAGCCGTGAAACGGCGGGGGTGCGCACCCCTAACGGCCCTCCCCTTCATAATTAGGCGCTTCGTGGGTAATGATGACATCGTGAGGATGGCTCTCTCGCAGTCCGGCGTGCGTGACGCGCATAAAGCGCCCTTTCTTTTGAAGCTCTAAAAGTGTCTTGGCGCCGCAATAACCCATCCCTGCACGCAGTCCGCCGATCAGTTGATAGACGACACCAGAAAGGGGGCCTTTGGAGGGAACCCGCCCTTCGATTCCTTCCGGCACCAGCTTCGTCGTGGACTCCTGAAAATAGCGGTCTTTCCCGCCGCGCTCCATGGCGCCCAACGATCCCATGCCGCGGTAGACTTTGTAACTTCGGCCTTGAAGCAACACGGTCTCGCCCGGGCTTTCATCGCAACCCGCAAAGAGGCCGCCGATCATGATGCAATCGGCTCCGGCTGCAAGGGCTTTGGTAAGGTCACCGGAGAACTTGACACCGCCGTCGGCAATGATGGGGATTTTGTGCCGCTTGGCCACACGGGCGCACGCAGCAATCGCCGTGATCTGAGGCACACCGGCACCTGCAATCACCCGCGTGGTGCAAATGGAACCGGGGCCGATGCCCACCTTGACGCCATCCACACCCGCCTTGATCAGGGCCAGCGTCCCTTCGGCGGTAGCCACATTTCCACCCACAATGTCGAGTTCCGGATATTTTGACCGAATCGCGCGAATGGTCGAAAGGACGATTTTGGAATGGCCATGTGCCGTATCGACCACAATCAGATCGACCCCGACTCGCACCAGGGCCTCGACTCGCTCTTTTGAATCAGCCCCCACACCTACAGCGGCCCCCACACGGAGACGCCCTAATGCGTCCTTGCAGGCATCTGGATACTGAATCCTTTTCTCAATGTCTTTGATCGTAATCAGCCCTTTTAACTCGAAGCGATCATTGACAATCAGGAGTTTTTCGATCCGATTCTGGTGCAGAATTTTCTTGGCTTCTTCAAGCGTCGTTCCCACCGGCGCTGTAATCAGGTTCTCTTGGGTCATGACCTCGGAAATTTTAATCTCACTTCGGGTTTCAAAACGAATATCCCGGTTGGTCAAAATCCCCACCAGCCGTTCCTGACGGGTCACCGGAATGCCGGAAATTCGGTATTGCTTCATCAGATGTACTGCCGCAGAGAGCGGCTGATCGGGAGAGATCGTAATCGGATCCACGATCATCCCGCTTTCGGATTTTTTGACCCGATCGACTTCGCCCGCCTGCACCGTGGGCGAAATGGCCCGATGAATAATGCCAACCCCTCCCTCCCGCGCCAGGGCAATGGCCATTCGGGATTCGGTCACGGTGTCCATCGCCGCGCTAACAAGGGGGATCTGCACCTCAATCTTTCGCGTGAGCCTTGTTTTAAGGCCCACCTCATGCGGCATCACGGTAGAATATCCTGGTATCAACAGGACATCGTCGAAGGTGAGTCCTTCTTTCATCAATTCGGATAACATCGTCAAAACCCAGGAGATCAGATTAAAATGCCAGATTGACCCGCGCCGTATACAGCGGAAGCTTTGAGAAATTGGCCTCCGCCACGAGACTCACAATCAAAAATGTGACTTTGACCCCCACAAAGACCCGTGAGAGGCTGACCTGCTCATCGTCGAGGTCCAGCAGGCTGCTGTTTTCCGAACTGTGCACCCAAGTCTGCCCCACACCCGCATAGGGGGTGATAAAGACGAAACCCTTGCTGGCGGAAAGATCAACACCGTAGGTTTCAATATCCAGATCATCCACCCCCAGCAGTTTTGTGTAGGAACCCCGCAGAGCGACCGCAGGCAGCGCCATATTGCCTGACAGGACGGCCCACTTTATTTCGGCGCCCGCCAATGACACATTGAGCTGGGATATGTTTGAATAAACTGCGCCGACATCAATCCCGAATGGAAGCCCCTTCTGGACATGCAATTTCGGTATAAAAATCAGACTGGGCGGATCGGTGGTCGTGGCGTTGGTCCAATAGCTTTGATCGTCGTGAATATTGACGAAGGTGGTTTCGATGCCCGCGTCAAACCCCAATATCCCCAGAGGTTCCGCCGGGGCAAGCGGAAGATAGCTAATCATCAGCCCCGCTTCTTCACTGAAATTCCTGAATTCCGCCTGTGTAATGACGCCGGAAAGCCCAATCTCCGCAGCCTGCGCCAACGGCATCCTGCCCGCCAACGGCATCCCGCCAAAGAAGAATAGTCCGCCCACAAAGACCCAACTTAAAGACAGCCCACGCAATCGCATCCTGTTCTCCTTATATCGCCCGTAACAACGCCACACCCCCTCAAACTTGACAAACTCTACCGTCGATCACTATGATGGCCCCGAAATTCCGGCCATTCGTGAAGCCTCCCGTTTTTCATTTTTGCCCAGAAAAACGACGGAAGCAGGTCATGTTTATGTGACGGCTTATAGCATAAATTTTCTTCGATTGTAAAGTTTGCGCTGGCGTAGCTCAGTCGGTAGAGCAGCTGATTTGTAATCAGCCGGTCGGGGGTTCAATTCCCTTCGCCAGCTCCAGATCGAGAGCGTTCGGTCGATCCGGGGAGGTTCCCGAGTGGACAAAGGGAACAGACTGTAAATCTGTCGCTTTAGGGCTTCGGAGGTTCGAATCCTCCCCTCCCCACCAAAACGACGTCGGTTCTTTTGCGGGAATAGCTCAGTTGGTAGAGCGCTAGCCTTCCAAGCTAGGGGTCGCGGGTTCGAATCCCGTTTCCCGCTCCAAAATTATTTTTCGCAGGCACTGAAATGCGCGGAGGCGACCACCAGCGTGATCTCTCCACGCAGCGGCTTCCCTTTCATGCTGGCAATCACCTCCGTAACACTCCCCCGAAGGATCTCCTCAAAATGCTTGGTCATCTCCCGTCCCAGTGAAATCTGCCGGTCTCCCATCACACACAGAATCTCTTCCAGTAGGGCCAGCGCGCGATGGGGTGATTCATAAAAAATCAGGGTTCTGGGATCGGTAGAGAGCACTTCCAGTCGCGTTCTCCTCCCTCCGGATTTTCGGGGCAGAAAGCCCTCAAAGGTAAACCGGTCCGTCGGCAAACCGGAGACACAAAGGGCCGCAATCGCTGCGGCGGGGCCTGGGATGGGGCGGATCGGAATGCCCGCTTGAGCGGCTTGTCGAATGAGAAGATAGCCCGGATCGGACAGGGTCGGTGTGCCCGCGTCACAGACCAGGGCCAGTGACTCCCCCGCAATCAGTCGCGCCACCAAGAGATGGGCCTTGGCCTCTTTGTTGAAATCGTGATAGCTGGTCAGTGGGGTATGAATGTCGTAGGCGGTGAGCAGTTTTTGGGTATGGCGGGTGTCTTCTGCGGCAATCGCCGCGACTTCCTTGAGAATCCGAACGGCCCGAAAGGTAATGTCTTCCAGATTTCCGATGGGAGTTGCCACAATATAAAGCCCCACCCCTTCCATCGGGTTTCCGTTCTGTATGGAGCCACCATCCGAGGAAGGACCCCGGATCACTTCGTTCCGGTCGCCGGTACGACGGTTACGGTCGGTGAGGCGGCTGCGGGTACACGACTTGTCTTTTTTGTTTCGGTTTTCGCCTCTTCTTTCTTCGTCTCGGTCTGCGTTTTAGGGGGAGCGACGAGGTTTCCTATGACGGAGCGCTCTTTGGACAGGATGGAAAGTCCCAGGGAGGTCAAAAAGAAGACCATCGCCGCTCCGATCGTCAGCTTGCTTAAAAAAGTGGCGGCGCCCCGACCTCCAAAGAGGGTCTGACTGGAGCCGCCAAAGGTGGCCCCCACTTCGGCCCCCTTGCCCGCTTGCAGCAAAACGACCGCAACCAACAAAAAACAGTCAACCAGGTGAACCACCATGAGCAATGTGTACATCGTCCTCCTTAAAAGTGAATGAAGATTTTGGCCCAGAATCAGCCTTCCACAACGTGCGCCATTTTTGCCTTCATGCCCTGCTCCATAATGCGGATAAACGTCTCGGCGGAAAGACTTTGTCCGCCGACCAGTGCGCCGTCGATGTCGGTCTCCCGCATGAAGACCTCAATGTTTTGTGGCGTGACGCTGCCACCATAGAGAATCCGGAGATTACAAAACTGCGAGAGCCTGTCCCGGATATGCCGATGCATGTTCCCAATATCCATGGAGGAGGGTGTTTGACCTGTGCCGATGGCCCAGACCGGCTCATAGGCAATCAGAATGTGTACAGTCCACGAAAGGGACTGGGCGTCGTCCCCTCCCCATAGCGCCGCTTCGATCTGGCGTTGAACGACCGCCTCTCCGACGCCCGCCCGCCGCTGTTTACGTGTCTCTCCGACACAGAGGATGGGGATAAGGCCCGCGTCGCAGGCGGCCTTTACTTTCAGGTGAATCTGGGAGTCGGTTTCACCAAAGTGGGTGCGGCGTTCCGAATGTCCGATGATAACATAGCGACATCCGGCCTCCCGAAGCATCCGGGCCGATACCTCCCCCGTATAGGCCCCCTCCGGCGCAAAATGCAGATTCTGCGCCGCCAGCGCAATGGGAAGGGCCAGCGCATCCAGACGCGCGCGCATCGACGAAAGAGCCGTGAAAGGAGGCGCAATAATGATTTCAGGGCCGGAGACCTGCGAGGCCCGCGAGGCCTGTGAGACCTGTGAGACCTGCGAGACCTGCGAGACCTGCGAGACCTGCGAGACCTGCGGGCCTAGCTGCAACGCCAGTGTTCGGAGATAGTCCTCCGCATCACTGCGGGTCTTGTACATCTTCCAGTTTGCGACAAAGCAGGGAGTCATCGCGCCTGATCCTTGCTGGGCAGCACAGATAGTCCGGGCAGTTCTTTTCCCTCCAGAAGTTGAAGGGCCGCGCCGCCGCCGGTCGAAATAAAGCTCATGTTTTCCGACTCGCCCGCGCGGTGAACGGCCAGTGCCGTTTCCCCGCCGCCGACCACAGTTAAGGCGTAGGCGTTGGCGACATCATGCGCCAGGGCCAGGGTGCCGCGTGAATAGGCGTCCATCTCAAAAACACCCATTGGGCCGTTCCAGAGGATCGTCTTGGCGTTGGCCAGCGCCTCCCTGAAAAGTCGCACGGATGCAGGCCCAATGTCCAGGCCCAGCCAGTTTTTGGGGATTTCCTGAATGGGAACGGCCTTGGCTTCGGCCCCCGGCTCCCGGCTGGGGGCCACCACGCAATCCACCGGCAGATAAAACTTCACACCCTGTCGGATGGCATGATCCATGATCTTGCGCGCCGTATCCAGCATCGAATCCTCCACCAGCGAATCGCCGACATCGTGACCCAACGCTTTTAAAAAGGTGAAGGCCATCCCCCCCCCGATGATGACCTTGTCCACCTTTTTGCCCAGGTTTTCGATGACACCGACCTTTCCGGAAACCTTCGCTCCCCCCAAAATCGCCACAAAGGGCCGCGATGGACTCTTGACCACTCCTTCCAGATAGCGAATTTCCTTGTTCATCAAAAAGCCACAGGCGTTGATCTTCATAAACTGTGTGATGCCGGTCACCGAGGCGTGGCTGCGATGCACCGTGCCGAAGGCGTCGTTAATGTAAATCGTCGCCCCAATATCGGCCAATGCCTTTGCAAAGATTGGATCATTGTTGCACTCTCCGTCATGGAATCGCAGGTTTTCCAAAAGCATGACGTCGCCCGGTTTGAGCCGGTCGGCCATCTTTTTGACCTGCGCTCCGATACAGTCGGGGGCAAAGACCACAGACTTGCCCAATAGACGTTCCAAGCGTTTAGCCACCGGCAACAGAGAGAAGCGGGGGTTGACGCCATGGGGCCGGTCCAGATGTGAGGCCAGGATGACCGACGCCCCCGCATCCAGCGCGTAATTGATCGTGGGCAGGGCCGAACGAATCCGGGTGTCGTCGGCAATATTGAGCTGATCGTCCAACGGGACGTTAAAGTCGGCGCGGATAAAGAGACATGCACCGTTGATGGGAATGTCTTCGATGGTGAGTTTGTTAATCTGCATGGGCTGTATGGGTGGATGACTTGGTTGGGTAGTGGCCCATGTAGAGAATCAGGTCTTTGATCCGGGAGGCATATCCCCATTCATTGTCGTACCAGGCGATGACCTTGAGCATCCGGTGATCCATCACACGGGTGAGCGTACCGTCCACGACCGCAGAATGAGGGTTACCGTTGATGTCGATGGAGACGATGGGCGCTTCCGTATATTCCAGAATGCCCGCCATCTCTTCCCGTGCGGCATCTGCCAGAATGGATCGAACCTGCCGCTCGGTGGTATCTGATTCCAATTCCACGACCAGATCAATCATGGCCACGTTGGGGGTGGGTACCCGAATGGCCATGCCGTCGAGTTTGCCCGCAAGTTCGGGAATGACATCTGAAATCGCCCGCGCGGCGCCGGTGGTGGTTGGCACCATCGACAGGGCGGCCGACCGGGCACGGCGCAAATCTTTATGTGGCGCATCCAAGAGCGGCTGGTCATTGGTATAGGAGTGAATGGTGGTCATAAAACCCCGTCGGATTCCGAAATGTTGCATCAGCAGTTTCGCAATCGGGGCCAGACAGTTGGTGGTGCAGGAGGCGTTGGAAACCAGGTGATGTTGCGTGGGATCATAGCGCTGCGTGTTGACGCCCATCACCAGGGTAACGTCGGGGTCTTTGGAGGGTGCGGAAATGATCACCTTCTTTGCGCCTGCCGTCCGATGTTTTCCCGCAGTCGCCCGGTCGGTGAACAGGCCGGTAGATTCGACCAGAATATCAATGTCCAACGCCTCCCAGGGAAGCTGTGCCGGCTCCTTCTCCTGAAAGACGCGGATCGTTTTCCCCTCCACGACGAGGGCGTCTTCCTTGGCCTCAATCTGGCGCGAAAGGGGTCCATGCACCGAATCGTACTTTAAAAGGTGCGCCAGGGTTTTGGCGTCCGTCAAGTCGTTGATGGCCACAATTTCAATGTCGGGATGTCCGAATCCGACGCGCACCACACTGCGTCCGATCCGCCCGAATCCGTTGATGGCAACACGTATGGGCATAAGGGTTTCCTGTGGGTAAAGTGGCTCCGTGTTTAGTTTCAAAAATTAACGATACGTTCTACCCCACCTAACCTCCCCTTGGAAAGGGGAGGAATTCCCTCCTTCACAAGGAGGGGCAAGGGGAGGTAGAACGGTGGGACTGGAACAGAGGAACAAAATATAATATCGCTTATTGATGCAAGTAAACACTAGAATGACTCTTCTTCCAGTTCAAAGAACTGGTCCGGCTTTGGCAGGTCTGCGCTATAGGTCGTGGGTTCCGTCCCCCGCACAAAAAGCTCAACAATTCCCGTTTCGTCTTCAGGCGGGGCCAAAAGCCCTGTCTCAGGGTCGATTTTAGCATAGATGATATTATCAGGAATAGAGAAAGGTGTGGCTTCGGAGCGGGCGAGCGCCTCTTGCATAAAGGCCGTCCAGATGGGCAGGGCCGCTGCGGCCCCCGATTCCTTGTTGCCCAGTGAACGCCGATCATCAAAGCCCACCCAAACGCCGGAGACGATGTCGGGAGAGTATCCGACAAACCAGGCATCCGTGAATGCGTCGGTCGTGCCCGTCTTCCCCGCAAGGGGCTTTCCAATGACGGCGGCTTTGCGGCCCGTGCCACGCCGAATCACATCTTCCAGCATGTCGGTGATGACGTAGGCCGTGGATCGCGCAATGACCTGCCTGGGATGCGGCGACCTTTTTTCCAGCAGATTGCCCTTTTGGTCTCGCACGGAAGTAATGAACATCGGATCGGTACGTGTTCCCTGATTGGCGAAGACGGCGTAGGCGGAAGTCAGCTCCAACAGACTGACTTCTGAGGTACCTAGGGCCAGCGATAGATCGTGGGTGAGGCGACTTTGAATGCCGACGCGATTTGAAAACTGAATCACGGGCTTGATTCCCACTTGCGAGAGGAGTCGGATCGTGGCCAGATTGCGCGAATGGGTGAGGGCCTCCCGCAGCCGGATGGGGCCATAAAACTTTCCTTCATAATTTTCAGGCTTCCAGATCCGGTTCAGTGCCTTGTTATTGTAGATGAGGGGATTGTCGACCACCACGGTGGCGGGGGTCAGCCCCCGTTCAATTGCCGTGGCATAGATCAATGGCTTAAAAGCGGAACCGGGCTGTCTGCGCGACGTCACGGCGCGGTTATACTCACTGCGCTCAAAGTCATGGCCACCCACCATCGCTAGGACTTCTCCCGTTTTCGGGTCGAGGGCCATCAGTGCCCCCTCCACCAGCGGTTCCTGTTCAAGGCTGAAAAATGCCCCCGCTCCGTCTGACCCACCACTTTTGAGCTTGACCCGAACCCGGTCGTTCACGTTGACGATTTGGGATATCCTGGGTGCCTCCAGGAGGGTCATCTGTTTGCCTTTGAGCTGTCGCCCCGCCCAGCGCATATCCTCCAGCAATATCTTTCCTCGAATCGCGCCCGCCTGCACGACGGCGAAGTCTGCGCCGACCTGCACAATGCGGCCATCCACAATTTTTCCACGGCCCGGTTTTTCGGAAGAGAGGACTGCGCCGACCGACGGCTCCTTTTTTTCCGAAGATTGACCAGACGCCCCGCGATATCCCTGCCGCTTATCCAGGTCGCGCAGGCCCGTCTGCATGGCACGATTGGCGATCCGTTGCAATCCCACATTCAGGGTGGTGTAAACGTTCATGCCCCCCTTGTAAAGGGCGGCATAACCATAGCGGGCGATCAAGTCCTGTCGAACATATTCCAGAAAATGAGGAGCCAGGTTTTCATCCGAACGGAGTTTTTGAAATAAAAGGTCCTGCTTGTAGGTGGCGTGGTACTGCTTCTCGGTAATAAACCCTTCGTCCACCATCCGCTTCAGGACAACCCCCTGACGCACCTTCACCTTGTCGGCATGGTAATAGGGAGAGTAGGCGTTGGGCGATTTGGGCAGACCCGCTACAAAGGCGGCCTCTGCAAGGCTTAAATTGCCCACATCTTTCCCAAAATAGGTGCGGGAGGCCGCTTGCACGCCATAGGCGCCATGCCCAAAATAAATCTGATTGAGGTAAATTTCCAGGATTTCGTCTTTTTTGAGCATCTGCTCCATTTTGAGCGCCAGCAGAAGCTCTTTGATTTTTCGCGTCAGCGTTCGCTCCGGCGTCAAAAAAAGGGAACGGGCCAACTGCTGTGTGATCGTGCTGGCCCCCTCACTAAACCGGAGCTTCTCCAAATTTTTCAGCGCGGCCCGAATCATCCGGACATAGTCAAAACCGCCATGCTCATAAAAGCGCGCATCTTCGATGGCCAGGATGGCATGCAGGAGTGGCTTGGGCATTTTGGAGAGCGGAACAAAAACCCGCCGTTCGATGAAGAACTGGCCGATAATCTGTTTGTCTTCAGAATAGACCCGCGTCGCCTGACTGGGCTCATATTTTTTGAGGGTGGCGATGGAGGGAAGTTCCTGCGAAAAATAGAAGAGCATCCCCCCCACACCGACGCTGGCCAGAACAACGAGCAGTAACAGGGCCGAGAGGGTGATCCTCACCCACCGACGGCGGCCTTTCGACCCTCTAAAAAACGCCATACGTTCCTCACGCGGTTACAGAAGGCTCTATTGTCGGGGTTCATCCGATACCTTGTCAAGGAACAGGACGGCTTTGGCAGAGGGATGACAGGGGACAATACTGTTCACTTATCCGTTCGTGGTGAGCCTGTCGAACCACATACACACCCAACAAAACCCTTCGACAAGCTCAGGGTGAACGAATAAGTGAACCGTATTGGGACGGGGAACTTTCAAAATTCAATCGGCAAGCGCAGTTCGGCTTCCAGTACCTGTCGCATGACCTCAAGCGGGGCCGGTCTCCGGGTCCAGATTTCAAAGGCCAGCGCCCCTTGATGCAGAAGCATTCCTATACCGGGGACGATTCCGGCTCCCCGTTTTCGGGCCGCCGAAAGCAGGGGTGTCTCATGCGGGCGATAAATCAGGTCCGCAACGACCCACTCCGGTTGAATCTGTTCCGCAGGATAAGGGAGGGGGTCCTCTTTTTTCATCCCCAGGGGTGTGGCGTTGACCAACAGGGTGGACCGGGTGGCCGGGGTGGGTTCGAGGGCGACCCTTTGCAGATTCCCCTGAACAATGGCGGCATGGGGGAAGAGGGGGGTCAATCGTTCGGCCAGCGCCAGACCGGAATGAGGGGATCGGGTCAGGATCATCATCTTCGCCGCGTGGGCTACCAGCAAAGCATACGCCACGCCACAGGCAGCCCCTCCCGCCCCCAGTAGGATCACCTGTTTTCCGGCGGGATTCACGCCCGCTTCAAGAAGCGATTGTACAAAACCCGGTCCATCCGTGTTGTAGCCAAAGAGTCGGTCTCCGTCCCGTTTAATCGTGTTGACCGCGCCGATCTTTTGCGCTGTTTCATCGACTCCGTCCAAAAAGGGGATGACCTCTTCTTTATGGGGGATCGTGATATTCACCCCCGATATTCCCAGCGCCCGGATGGAGCGAATGGCGTTTCCTAACTGTTCCGGGCGGACCCGGAAGGGGGCATAATGGCAGGGCAGTCCCAATGCCCTGAAGGCTGCATTATGCATTGCGGGAGATAAGCTATGGCCGACGGGATCACCAAAAATACCAAAGAGTTGCCTGTCCATTACATCCCCTTATCACGACGGAGCTGAAGTGCCCGGAGATAATCGGAGACCCCTTCATAGAGCGCTTCCGCGATCTCCTGCCGGTATTGGTTATCCTGAAGCAGGGCCTCTTCGCGCGGGTTACTGATAAAAGATATTTCGGCCAGAATAGCGGGCATCTGCGTGTGGGCCAACACATAAAAGGGGGCATGCTTGACGCCCAGAAAGAGCGTTTGATATTTCGAGGCAAGGTTTGACAGAAAGGCGTCCCGCGTATAATGCGCAAACTCCAACGAGGCGTTCAGCGTAAAATCCCGCTCCATGTCATTGAGGATCATTTTTTCAAAATCCAGGGCGGTCTGGTGAGACGCAGCATTTTCGCGCGCCGCCGTGGCCAGTGCCGTCGCATCCGTGGCCCGACCAAAGAGGTAAATCTCAACCCCTCGCGCCTGCGGCGAAGGACTGGCATTGGCATGAATGGAGATAAACAGGTCGGCCTTCCCCCGATTGGCCAGGCGCGCCCGCTCATTCAATGGAATAAACAAATCCTTTGCGCGGGTCAACACCACCTTCTTTTTGAGGCGCTTCTGAAGGAGCATTTTTAACCGCAGGGAGACATCCAGCACGACCTCTTTTTCAGTCAATCCCTGCGCGCCAATGGCCCCTGGATCTTTTCCGCCATGTCCCGGATCAATCACAATGGTTTGAATGTCAAATGGACTGGAAGGGGCTTTCGAATCGGCGGGATCATTTTTTGAGGGCTTCTTTGGCGCAGTCGCCTTGTAAATGTCGATAACCAGGCGGTCCGGGTGCTCAAGGGACATGATCCGATACCGGTCGCGCGGTTTGTGAATGAGGACCAGATGGACCTGCTCCGGCGCATTCTCCCGAATCTCAATCTTTTCAATGAGCGGGTCCTGAAACGAATCGGGCTTTACAAAGTCTTTCGAGAAGATGGCGGGGGAAAGGTCGAGCGACAACTGATCGGATGCGGCGGAGGGAACGACCCGATATGAAACGGGGCTGGTCAAGTCCAAAACAATCCGCGTATGATCCGGATAGACCCCTCGGCGAAGCTGCCGGATGGCGCTCACCTCCGTCCGCTCCTCTCCATAGGCCGAGGCGGACAGAACAAGAAAGAGGATTGAAAACAGAAGGCGCGCCATCGGCGGGATTGTAGTCCCGTGTCCGTAGCATGTCAATTTAGAGGGCGGGTACCTCTCAACGGAAGTTGGGCGCGCCACGGAACTGTCGCAGAACAGACCGTTCCGTCCCGTTTCCCTAAGCCGCAATCCGAAAAATGAGCATACCGAGGGCCAGCAACATGACCCCGATACTTAAATTCTTCAGGATGGCTTCAAACCGAAGTCGGTGCGGATGATCCACCTCCATTCGCTTTAATTCCTTATAGGGGCGCGAGGCGTTGATTTCCACCCGGCTGAGAAGTCCCATCGCACAGGCCACCACGACGGCGGAAACAGAAAGGGTATTGGTCTGAATGAGATAGCCTGCCAGTACCGGCAGCACACCCCATGAGAAGGCAAACCAGTCGTCGGTGTGAAACCGCCCTCCGAACCACTCCAGATTATATGCAAACAGGAAAAATCCTTCCAGGACGGCAATCACCCCCAGATGTGGCGTAACGGAGAGAATATAGTGAAGGCCCAACAGGTACGCGATGAGCAATGCGCCTGCGGCAACAGACCCAAGCTGCCACTTTGAAAAATGCGCCCCCCACGGTTTTTCGCCGCGCCCCCCGATGGCGTCCAATGCATGGGCCGCCACCCCCAGGCCCAGAAAGTAGATCAGCACAATGGCCGCTACCCGATCCCAGAAGAGCGTTGGGGCCAGCATCGCGCCGATGACGGTATAGGAAAGTACCATCCCCGTATAGGGGAGAAAAAGAAGGCCGATAGCCACCCGAAATTTCAGCGGTCCAAACGTGGGGACAAACCATTCAGAGCGTCGATCAGGCACCGGTTTCCTTTGGGAATACCCTGCAATTCAAGCCAAGCCAAAACCGCGACCTTGACAAGAATAGAATAGGTAGCAGATAATTACGACTTGTGATCCGGTGTATTAGAGACCACCCCATACTCAAACCATACTCAAAATGGAGAGTCCTTTTTGATTAAAGTCTATGAAAATCAGTTGGAGCGTGCCCTCAAAGCATTGAAGCGTCAGTTGGCCAAAGAGGGGCTTTTAAAAGAGCTGAAACGCAGAAGTTTTTATGAAAAGCCGTGCGTCAAGCGGAAGCGAAAGCAAAAAGAAGCACGCAAAAAACGTCTCAAAGCCCAGCGGATGGCATCCCCTTTTGTCCTGTAATCTCCCCCCCCCACCCCATTGGGTTGTTGGGCATGGGGACGATGGGGGATCAGTGCGGAAGGGCGTAGGCCCCCTGCTTGCCCCGTGATTTTCACGCCGATTTTCACGCCGAATTTCACGAATTGATCTGCGCCTTCTGAAGGCGTCCGCTGAAGTCCCGATAAATCACTTTCCATTTCGTATAGGCGTCCAGTGCGCCGCCCCGTCCCCCCGCTTCGCGCGGGCCTGCGCCGGTGCGTTTTGTCCCCCCAAAGGGAAGCTGAATTTCGGCCCCAATCGTGGAAGCGTTAACATAGACCAGCCCCACATCCAAGTCGCGCTCGGCGATGGCGCTCTGGTTCACATCCCGGGTGTAAATGGCCGCCGATAGCCCGAACGCGGTCTGATTGGCGATGGCAATGGCCTCCGTCAGGTTACTCGCCTTCAGGACGCAGACCACCGGCCCGAAAATCTCTTCCTGCGCAATTCGCATTTCAGGGTGAACGTCGATAAAGACGGTCGGTCGGATAAAATAGCCGTGGGCGCACGCTCCACCGCGATGCACCCCGCCTCCCAACACCAGATGGGCCCCCTCCTGTTTTCCGATTTCGATATAGTCCAACACCTTCCGGCACGCAGCCGCGCTGACCACAGGCCCCACATCTGTTTTTTTGTTCAGTCCGCTACCCAGTCTCAGCCGTGCGGCCCGCTCGACATATTTTTTGACAAACACATCATGAATCGCTTCATGAACGATCAGTCGGCTGGCCGCCGTACAGCGTTGTCCTGACGTGCCAAATCCGCCAAAGATCGCCCCCTCCACCGCCAGATCAATGTCGGCGTCGTCCATGATCATCACAGGGTTCTTCCCCCCCGTTTCCATCGTAAATGGCTTGTGCCGCTCCGCACAGAGGACGGCCAGCCGCTCACCCACCGCGTTGGACCCCGTGAAGGAGATGGCATCAACCCCCGGATGGCGCACAATGGGTTCTCCGGCCGTTTCGCCGAAGCCATGCACCAGGTTCACAACACCGGGCGGCAGACCCGCTTCCTCCAGAATCCGAACGAATCGTTCGGCGCAGACCGGCGTCTCTTCCGAAGGTTTAAAAACAACTGTATTGCCGGAGATCAGTGCGGGCATGATTTTCCAGGAAGGAATGGCCAGGGGAAAGTTCCAGGGGGTAATCAGGCCAAAAACGCCAATCGGCACGCGAACGGATTTGGCATCTTTATCGCATAGTTCAGATGGCACCGTCTCTCCGCAAAGACGTCTTCCCTCTCCGGCCATGTAATAGGTCATATCAATGGCTTCCTGCACCTCCCCCAGCGCTTCCGGCAAGACCTTCCCCATTTCCCGAACAATCATCTGGCCCAGCGCGTCCTTTCGCTTGACCAGAATCTCCGCTACCCGGTAGAGGATTTCTCCCCGCTTCGGAGCGGGGATGCCCGCCCACAACCCGTAGGCCTTCCGCGCTGACAAAACGGCGGCGTCCACGTCAGTGGCGCGGGAATCGGCCACAACCCCGATCACTTCACGCGCATCGGCGGGATTGCGACTTTCAAAGGTCTTGCCTTGCGCTGCGGAAGACCATTTTCCGTGGATGTAATTTTGGAGGGTTTCAGGCTTCATCATGATCCCCGTGAGATTATCGGGTGATAAAGGCGGAAGATTCGGGAGAGAGGAAGATGACCAGATAATAGATATAGACCGCCGCCACGCACACACCCACAATTAACAGGCCATATTTGAGCGTTGCGATCATGCCGATTTGACCCCTTTTTCAAGCTCGTAGAGCAGCACCGGCTGTGCGTTGCCGTGAATCACCTCTTCCGTCATGATGCACTCTTTCACATTTGTAAGAGAAGGGAGATCGTACATCAATTCGAGCATCGTCTCTTCCAGGATGCTCCGAAGACCGCGGGCGCCGGTTTTTTGTTTGAACGTCTTTCGGGCAATGGCGGAAATGGCGTTTTCTGTAAATCGCAACTTCACCTTTTCAAGCCCCAGCATCTTTTCATACTGTTTAATGAGGGCATTTTTAGGCTCGGTTAGGATGCGGATCAGGGCCGCTTCATCCAGGTCCTCCAGCGTGGCGATGACCGGCAGGCGGCCAATGAATTCGGGAATCAGGCCATATTTCAGGAGATCTTCCGGCTGCACCATCGCCAGCAACTCGCCGATTCTGCGTCCGGACTTTCCCTTCACCTCGGCGCCGAAACCAATCAGCTTTTTGTTGATGCGCTGTTCGATGATCGCCTCAAGGCCAACAAACGCCCCGCCGCAGATAAAAAGAATGTTGGTCGTATCGACCCGGATGAATTCCTGATGCGGATGCTTTCGCCCTCCCTGCGGGGGAACATTAGCCGTTGTCCCCTCAATCAGCTTCAGAAGCGCCTGCTGCACCCCCTCCCCCGAAACATCCCGCGTAATGGAAGGCGAATCGCTCTTTCTGGAAATTTTATCAATCTCGTCGATATAAACAATCCCTCGCTGGGCCTTTTCGACATCATAGTCGGCAGACTGGAGCAGCTTCAGGATGATATTCTCAACGTCCTCCCCCACATAGCCCGCCTCGGTGAGTGTCGTCGCATCGGCAATCGTGAACGGCACATTGAGTGTGCGCGCCAGGGTCTGCGCCAGCAGCGTCTTTCCCGTTCCAGTCGGGCCGATCATGAGGATATTGCCCTTTTGTAACTCGATCTCGTCCGGCTGCGCATTACTGATCACCCGTTTGTAGTGATTGTAAACGGCAACAGCCAGGATTTTTTTGGCACGCTCCTGACCCACCACAAACTGGTCGATGTTTTTCTTGATTTCCACCGGTTTGGGCGTGGATGAAGAAACTTCCCCCTTTTGGTCCTCCCACTCTTCGGCAATGATGTCGTTACATAAATCGACGCATTCGTCACAAATATAGACGGTCGGACCGGCAATGAGCTTTTTGACCTCTTCCCGGCCCTTCCCACAAAACGAACACCGCAGCGGCGACCCTGTCTTGTCCTGCTTTGACATCCATTCCTCCTGCGGATTTACTTCTCTTTGACCTGCGACTTTGAGATCACTTCGTCCACCAAATGATAGGCCCTGGCCTCTTCGCCCGACATAAAATAGTCCCGCTCGGTATCGACCTGAACCTTTTCAAGGGGTTGGCCGGTGTGCTTGACCAGAATCTCGTTGAGGCGTTCCCTGGTTTTTAAAATTTCCCGCGCATGGATTTCGATCTCGGTGGCCTGACCCTGAAAACCGCCCATCGGCTGGTGAATCATGATCCGTGAATTGGGAAGCACATATCGCTTCCCGGCCGTGCCGCACGACAGAAGAAGCGCCCCCATGCTGGCCGCCTGTCCCACGCAGATCGTCGACACGGGCGATTTAATGTACTGGATCGTATCATAAATAGCCAGCCCGGAAGTCACCATACCGCCCGGCGAATTGATGTACAAGTTGATGTCTTTCTCCGGGTCTTCTGCATCCAGAAATAACAACTGCGCAATCACCAAGTTCGAGATCGTATCGTCAATCGCGCTGCCCAGAAAAATAATCCGATCTTTCAAAAGCCTGGAATAAATATCATAGGCCCGTTCTCCACGCGTCGTTTGTTCAATCACCATTGGAACCAGCATCAGGAAACTCTCCTTTATTTAAGAATCTACCTCTGCGAGTGCCGCGGGCACTGCGAGGGGTACGACTTGCGCCTCAATTACTGCGACCTCTGCGGGTGCTGCGGGCACTGCGGGCACCTCCGAAAACTGAGCCAGGGCATAAATACGATCCACCGTCTTTCCCGCCCGAATTTTAACTTTCATCTCTTCCAGAAATCGGGGGTAGTCACTTCTGGCCTGGATTTCATCGGGGGAGGTCTGATTTCGCGACGCCAGCATCTGAATCTCCAGCGCCACGTCGTCGTCCTGTACTTCAATCCCCTCGGCATCCGCAATGGCGGAAAGCAGAAAGAACCGCTTCACACGATCTGCAGCGACCGGCTCACATTGCGCATAAAGGGCTTCATCCTGCCCCCGGTCCGCTCCGGAATTCCGTAAGCGGGACGCCAGCAACTCCGCCTCCCTGCGCACCAGGGCCGGAGGCACATCGAACGGATAGGTCGAGAGTAGCAGCCCCACCAGGGTGGATTTCTGCTGCGCTTCCACATCCATCTTCTCTTTCTGCGTCAGCGACTCTGTCAGCTTCTCCTGCAATTCCGAAAGGGATGAGAACCCCATATCCTTGGCAAATTCATCATCCAATCCAGGCAGATGCTTCTGCTTGACCTCCTGTACCGTCACGTCAAAACGGCCGCTCTTTCCCGCAATCTTCGGATCGGCGCGTTCTGCAGAAAAAGAGACGGTCTCCACAAAATGGTCTCCCTTTTTCCGACCCACGAGGGCAGACTCCACCGAATCGGGCAAGAAATCCTGCGCACCCACCCGAAGCGTCAGACCATCCCAGGGCGCGACCCCTTTGCCATCGATTTCGACGGTCACATCCAGCACGGCGTAATCGGACATCTCGATGACATGGTCCTCCGGACAAACCTCCAAGCTGCCCTGTTCATCCCGGAGCCGCACAAGCGCCGCATCCACCTGTGCCGGTGTTACCTGAATTTCCGCGCGTGGCAGAGTCAACCCGGCATATTGCAAGGGCGGAAGCGATGGGGCAACTTCAACGCGGGCCGTGAAGGAGAGGGGCGCACCCGGACGAAACGCAATGGATTCAAAGACGGGATGCTCCACGGGGGACAACCCCGCCTGCACAATCGCCTTTTGGTAATATTCGGGAATCAGCGCTTGGAGCACCTCCTCCTGGAGGGCGGGCATATATTTTTTATGTAAAAGAGACAGAGGCACCCGACCTGGCCGAAACCCGGGCAGCTTAACGCTCTTCTGGAGTTGGGTCGTGGCCACACCCAACGCATCGGAGACGGTCTCCAGCGGAACTTCCACCGTAAGCGATTTGACAACAGACGAGATGTCTTTAACTTGAAGGTTCATAGGCCGGAGGAGAGCAATTGTATCCGTTTGGATTCGGGATGCCGGACGGCACCCACTTTCGGCGCCCATTCTATGGTCTGGACAAGAGGCTTGTCAACGTGAGGT
>CAZQIT010000102.1:0-9912 GCA_964592995.1 uncultured Nitrospirota bacterium
GGAAGACAACGCGCCTAATTCTCGTTGAATCAAAGAAGGGGTCACGGTCATAAGCCGGTGCAGTCGAAGGACTGAGGCAAGACGTAACCCCGTGGCAGGGAAGTCCGCATGCTGGCGGTCTAAAACGAAATCCGTCTCAAGAAGATCAGCCGGAATCTGGCTGGTAATAAATGCGATCACCACATGGCGGTAACGACCAATCGGATTGGTCAGACAAACCACGGGACGAACCTTCGTGGCTGAAAGATCATCAAATGGAAACGGAATCAAGCATACCTTACCCTTCGTCATGGAAGGGCTTTCCATCTTCAGGCGTGTAGATATCTTCCTGCGGCTCCTGCAAAAAGGCAAAGGCAGGATTGGCCGCAGCAGAGCGTTGCCATGCCTGCTCTTCTACCTCGTGCTCCTCTTCCATCAAGACAATGACCCGAACACGGTTGGAGGCAAGGATGGGCAGCGGATCATCTAGCAAAAGACGTCGCTCGTTCTCTATCATTCCATTCGTTTCTATCGCCTTCATTACCTTTCTTTCCTTCTTGGCGACCTGCCCCGCCACCCCATGTTCCCTGCCCCATCAGCGTGCAAGTCCCCCCAGGCTTCCCAGTCAATACTTCCGTCTCGGCAATTCGCCCGCCAGAATGTCGCCCGTCGCAATATCCACCGAAGCCTTGAATTCCCCGTACCGGATATGGATATGGGGTTTATTGTGCCGCTCGTTATCAAAAAACAGCAGTTGAACAATCACCCCATAGAACACGAAATAACGGACATATATCCTCCCCAAGAGATGCCCAAGTGGAGACGCAGACATCCCCCCTAATGGGCACAGGACATAGAGAAACATCAGCGGACGGCTTACTGACACGCCTCGCAGGTTTCCGTGGTGTCGAGGGCGCAGGCGCGACAGCGCCTTCCGTCTTGTGTCGTTATCGTCTAGCGGCGCGGTGTCGAAGCACCGGCGCCAGCGCGCGAAGGGCCTCGTTCACGGATTCGCTGTCGGGGAAAACATCCAGAATATCGGGCGCGATGATGGCCACATTTGCCCCCTCCGCATATCGTGACGCCGTGACGCCTCGAACCGCGTCAGCGAAATCATACTCCGGTCGCATCGTGTCATGATCATCGGCCACGATGACACCCCTATCTTTCTTCTTCACTATTGACACGCCTCGCAGGTTTCGGGCGTATCTAGGGCGCAGGCGACCGCTTCGGGTGCTGCAATCTGTGCTGCCACCGTCGCCTTCGCAATCTGCGTCGCCGGACGGGAGCGCAGATAATAGGTCGTCTTGAGGCCCTTCTTCCAGGCGTGCATGTACATCGACGAGACCTTGCCGATGGACGGGCTTTCGATGAATAAATTCAGAGACTGGCTCTGGTCGATGTAGGGCGCGCGGTCGGCGGCCATGTCGATCAGAGACCGCATCGGCACTTCCCAGACGGTCCGAAAGATGGCCTTCACCGCATCGGGGAGGGCTGCGATGCCCTGAACGGAGCCTTCGGCCAGCTTGATTGTGTTGCGCGTCTCCTCGTTCCACAGACCGAGCGCCTTCAGTTCGGACACCAGGTAGCGGTTGATTTGCAAAAAATCGCCCGACAGCGTCTCGCGCTTAAACAGGTTTGACACCTGCGGCTCGATGCACTCATAGGCCCCCACGATGGAGGCGATGGTGGCCGTGGGGGCAATGGCGACCAGCAGCGAATTGCGCAGGCCATAGCGTTTGATTTTGGCGCGCAGGGCTTCCCACCGGGCGGGGTCTTCCGGCGTGACGCCCCAGGCGTCCCATTGCACCCAGCCCGACGCCGTGCGCGTCTCGGCAAAGCTGGCATGCGCCCCCCACTGGGCCGCCAGATCGCAGGAGATGTCGAGGGCGTGATAATAAATCTCCTCCTGAATCTGGGTGGACAATGCGCGGGCTTCGGGCGCATCAAACGGCAGGCGGAGCTTGAAGAACACGTCTTGTAATCCCATCAGCCCCAGGCCCACCGGACGCCAGCGCTGATTGGACGCCTTCGCCGCTGCCGTGGGATAAAAGTTAATGTCGATCACGCGGTCAAGATAGGTGACCGCCATCCGCACCGTGTCGGCCAACCGCTTAAAGTCCAGCCCGTCCGGCGTGGTGTGTTTCTCCAGATTGATTGAACCCAGATTGCAGACTGCCGTCTCTGCGTCGGAGGTCACTTCCACAATCTCGGTGCAGAGGTTGGACGAATGGACGACGCGACCCGCCATGCCCGTTTGATTGGCGGTTTCGTTGCAGCGGTCTTTGAACGTCATCCAGCCGTTTCCGGTCTCGGCCAGGCAGCGCATCATCTTGGCGTAGAGGTCACGCGCCTTCATCTGGCGCATGGCGCGCCCATCGGCCTCGGCCTGCGTGTAGGCCGCCTCGAAGGCCGCCCCGTAGAGATCGGTCAACTCCGGCGCGGCCTTCGGATCAAACAGCGACCAGACGCCGTCCTCCTCCACCCGCTTCATGAACAAGTCGGGCACCCAGTTGGCCGTGTTGAGGTTGTGGGCGCGTCGCGCGGCGTCGCCCGTCCCTTCGCGCAACTCTAGAAACTCTTCGATGTCGGCGTGCCAGGTTTCCAGATAGACGCAGCAGGCCCCCTTGCGTTTGCCCCCCTGGTTGACGGCGGCGACCGAGGCATCCAGCGTCTTGAGCCAGGGCACGATCCCGTTGGAGTGGCCGTTGGTGCCGCGAATGAGCGAGCCGCGCGAGCGGACGCGGTGGTAGGCGACGCCAATGCCGCCCGCATATTTGGAGAGCATGGCGATGTCGGCGTAGCGCGCATAAATCGCCTCCAGGTTGTCCTGTGGCGAGTCGAGTAGATAGCAGGAGGACATCTGGGCGTGGCGCGTGCCGGAATTAAAGAGCGTGGGAGAGCTGGGGAGATATTCAAACGCGGAGATCAGCCGATAAAAGGCGATGGCCTCCGAGACATTTTCGGTCAGGCCACAGGCCACACGCATGAAAAAGTATTGCGGTGTCTCAATCACATCCCGCGTCTTTGGATTTTTTAAAAGGTAGCGGTCATAGACCGTGCGCAGGCCGAAATACTCAAAGAGGCCGGTGCGATTTTCGTCAATGGCGTTATTGAATTTTCTGAAATTCTCGGAGACGAAGGTGGCCACCCCGTCTGCAATCAGACCGGTGCGCATCCCCACGGCGATGGACTGGGAGAAGGAATGAATATCCTGATTGGAAACCTCTTTGGCGAGGTAGGTGGAAAGGAGGCGGGCGGCCAACTGGGAATACTCCGGTTCCTCGGCGATCAGGACGGATGCGGTTTGAATTGAGAGATTATCAAGTTCCCGTGTGGTGGCGCCGTCGTAGAGACCGCCGATCGTCTTGGTGGCCACTTTCAGGGCGTCCACATGGGCCAGGCCCGCACAGCAGCGCTGCACTGCACGAACGATTTTATTCACATCCACCGACTCAAACGAACCGTTGCGCTTTCGGACCCGCATGGTCATACCGACATCGTCTGTTGGCTCGACGGACATCACCTCTAAAGGGGCCACTTCTGCAATATCTGTTGGGGTTGTCATATAAAGACCTCACGGATGGGATGGTTCAAGATGATGTGACCGGATTTCAATTTCAAGGAGACAGGGCTGAAGGGTGTACGCGCTAGATATTGTGTGTGGAGGATAAACGGTATACTATATCTTGTCAATCCCTCCAATCCTGCATGGCCTGCACGAACGATTACAGGATGTATTTACTCAAGTCCTGATCCTGCATCAGGTCCTGCATACGGCCCCGGACGTAAGGCGCGTCGATGACCAGTTTTTTCTCGGAGCGCTCCGGCGCTTCAAACAATACCGGGTCCAAAAGACGTTCCATGATGGTAAAGAGGCGACGCGTTCCGATATTTTCCATCCGGTCGTTGACGCGAACCCCTGTTTCGGCGATCTCTTCGATGCCATCCGGCGTGAATTGAAGGTCAATCCCTTCGGTGGACAAAAGGGCCGTATATTGGCGGCTGAGCGCGTTTTGAGGCTCGGTCAGAATGCGAACAAAGTCATCCTTGCCCAGAGAGGTCAACTCTACGCGAATGGGGAACCGCCCCTGCAGCTCCGGAATCAGATCGGATGGCTTGACGGTATGGAACGCCCCGGCTGCAATAAAGAGGATGTGATCCGTCTTCACCATGCCATATTTGGTGTTGACGGTGGAACCTTCCACGATTGGTAGCAGATCGCGCTGCACCCCCGCACGCGAGACATCCGGGCCGTGGGCTTCCCGGCTGGCGATCTTGTCAATCTCGTCAATAAAAATGATGCCGGCATTTTCGGCGCGATGGACGGCCTCCCGAACGGCTTCGTCCATGTCGATCAGCTTTTGAACCTCTTCTTGCTTGAGCAGGGCCAGGGCTTCCGGCACCTTGACGCGGCGGTTTTTCTTCTTGCCCGGCATGATGTTGCCCAGCATCTCGCGCAGGTTCATTTCGATGTCTTCCATTCCAACACCCGAAATCACGCCGATCTGGGAGGTCGTGCGGTCTTTGACCTCCAGTTCAACCGACCGGTCGATCAAGTCCCCATCCCGCAGCTTTTTCCGAAGTTTTTCCCGACTTTGCTCATAGGACTCGGATGGGAGAGCGACGGTCCCTTCACTGTAGATGCCGGTGGGTGGTCTGGCGGGCGCGGGGGGGAGCAGCAGATCCAGAAGGCGTTCCTCCGCAAGGATTTCGGCCTTTTCCCGATGTTGTTCGGCATGTTGCGCCTTGACCATGGTGACCGACAACTCCACCAGATCGCGGATCATCGACTCGACATCCCGGCCAACATAGCCCACTTCGGTATATTTTGAGGCTTCCACTTTGATGAAGGGCGCCCCTGCCAGTTTGGCCAGGCGACGGGCAATCTCCGTCTTTCCGACGCCGGTCGGCCCGATCATGATGATGTTCTTGGGCGACACTTCGTCTTTGAGTTCGTCGGGAAGGCGTTGTCTGCGCCACCGATTACGCAGCGCGATGGCCACCATCCGTTTGGCCTCTTTTTGCCCAACGATATATTTGTCCAGTTCCTCGACGATTTTCCGGGGGATCAGATTTTCATAATCTTGTGCCAGCATTTTGGGTGTGGACTCCTCACAGGGTTCAGGATGATAGTTCTTCCACGCCGATCTCTCGATTGGTATAGATGCAAATATCGGCGGCAATGACCATGGACTGCTCTACGATGGCGCGTGCGGTCAGCGTGGAGTGTGCCACCAGCGCCCGCGCCGCCGCCTGTGCGTAGGCGCCGCCCGACCCGATGGCGATGATGCCATCTTCGGGTTCGATCACATCTCCATTGCCGGAGATGATGAGTGAATGATCCCGATCCACCACGGCCAAGAGGGCTTCCAGGCGTCGCAGAATTCGGTCGGTCCGCCAGTCTTTGGCCAGTTCCACAGAGGCGCGCGTCAGGTTTCCGTGATATTGCTCCAACTTTGCCTCAAACTTCTCCAGCAGGGTGAAGGCGTCCGCCGTCGCCCCCGCAAAGCCGGCCAGAATGGAATCGTTAAAAATCTTCCGGACTTTTTTGGCATTGTGTTTCAGCACGGTGGCGCCCAGCGTGACCTGGCCGTCGCCGCCCATGGCCACATGGCCCTGGTGGCGCACGGAGAGAATCGTGGTAGATCGAATGATCGGTGTCATCGGATATGAGACCTCCAGCGGTTGCAGTAAACAGCGGCTATCCTAACCCAAATGCAAACCGGTTTTCCAGCCCATTCTGTTTTGAATCATGGCTTGAATTTGCGGGGGCATCCACGTTACCCTGCGTCTGGTGATGGTGTAGGAGGATACAAGAGATGAATAAAACAGTGTCTACGATGATGGCCCTGCTGTTCGTTGCAGCCTGCTCCGGCGGGGGTAGCGGGGGTAGCGGGAGTGGTGGCGGGGGAAGTGTGGGGATTCCCGCTTTGATGTCACCATCGGGAATGAGCAATCAGGCGGCGGCGGACAAAAACAATGAAGGGGTCGATCACTTAAGCCAAGAGCACTATGCCATTTCGACGCCCCTTTTCCAGGAGGCGGTCTCAATGAACCCTAACTTTGCCGAGGCCCATTTCAACCTGGGTATCTCGCTGGACGGGGAAGGGAAACATCCGGAGGCCACGGATGCGTTTAAAAAGGCCAACGAACTGGGCGCGGGCAATCCGAAGATTACGGAGAATGCCAACCTGAAGAAGCACCTAGGTCAGTAAGTCGCAGGGGCGACGCACGCGTCGCCCCTGCCGGTTGTTTTGGTTCTCCCCTATAGCGGTACACCCCTCTCCCTCTGTCAATACAATAATACGTCGAGTTCAACAATCCTTACGCCCCCGCCACTTGCTGTAAGGTATACCTGCGGATCACATGCACCCCTCGGAGCAGGTACTTGAACTCACCCGTAAAAATCTTACGCTTCGTTTCACTCATAAGTTCTTATAGTGGACCCCGAAAACTGGACACCCAATACCATCTCAACTAGGGTGGTTATAAGGGGGATTCAGAATGGGGATAAAGAAGCGTCACACAAGTGAATTTAAGGCGAAGGGGTGCGACCCCTGCGGGTTGCGTTGGCGGCATTGAGGGAGGATAGGACGTTATCGGAGTTGGCGTCTCAATTTGACGTGCACCCGATCGTTGGAAGAGGCATTGCAGCTTGGAGATCCGGACCTATTCAATACGGATCAGGGCTGCCAGTTCACCCGTTCCGATTTTACGGGACACTTGGAAAGGCGGAATATCAGAATTAGCATGGATGGACGGGGGAGGGCGCTGGACAATATTTTTGTGGAGCGCTTTTGGAGGAGTGTGAAATACGAGGACATCTATCTCAAAGGGTATCAGACGGTGACGGAGGCGCAAGAGGGCTTAAAACATTATTTTCAGTTTTACAACAACGAGCGATTCCATCAGTCGCGCAGGGTTAGAACACCAAGAGAGGTGTACGTGGAAAAGATCGGAGGGAGCGAGGTATCCATCTGTCCATGTTAATGCTTAAAAAAGAGGCAGAAAAACAAGTGATAAATATTAAAAACCGTGTCTTGACAATGGGGTCCACTTTAGAAATCTTATCTCCAAGAACACCACAATCGGAACAGATTTCTCCCTTCGGTCGAAATGACAACCGATATGTTTCTTGACCGCACCCAGCCGCTTCAGGCCGGTATACCACGCTAATCCCGCCCGTGATGACACCGTCAACCGCCCTTGATTTCTGGGGGTGTGGTTTGCCCTGCCAAGATACCCTGTGCTAGGATGCCCACCGTGGCTGAGTTGTAAAATAGACGGGGGGACGCGATGAAATTGTCGGGATCGCAGATTTTTATTGAGTGTTTGAGGCACGAAGGGGTAAAGGTCGTCTTTGGGTATCCGGGCGGGGTGAATCTGCCCATTTTTGACGCTCTTTACGACGAAAAAGAGATTGAGTTCATCCTCTGCCGCCACGAGCAGGGGGGCACCCACATGGCCGAGGGCTACGCCCGCGCCACCGGAAAACCGGGGGTCGTGCTGGTCACCTCCGGCCCCGGCGCCACCAACACCGTCACGGCCATCGTGGATGCCTACATGGACTCAACCCCGCTGGTCGTCTTCACCGGCCAGGTGCCGACACACCTGATTGGCAACGACGCTTTCCAGGAAGCCGACATGATGGGCATCACCCGCCCCTGCACCAAATACAACATCCTGGTTCGGGACGTGGCCGATCTGGCGCAAGCGATTAAGGAGGCGTTCCACATCGCCACGACGGGAAGGCAGGGGCCGGTGGTGGTGGACCTGCCCAAAGATGTGGCGCAGGCCAAGACCGAGTTCACCTATCCCGATCAGGTGTCCCTGCGGAGCTATTCGCCCGCCCACAACGGCAACAAGTGGCAGATCAAGCGCGCCGCCCAGGAGATGATGAAGGCGAAGAGGCCCGTCATCTACGCCGGGGGCGGGGTGCTGGCCGCTGACGCCTGCGCCGCGTTGCGTGCGCTGGCCGAGATGACGCAGATACCGGTCACGCTTACGGTGATGGGCCTCGGCGCTTTTCCCGGCACGCATCCGCTTTTTCTGGGGATGCTGGGGATGCACGGCACCTATCAGGCCAACACGGCGATGCACCAGGCCGATCTGGTGATCGCCATCGGCGCCCGCTTTGATGATCGAGTGACCGGCAAGCCCGCAGGCTTCTCGCCCCATTCCAGAAAGATTCATATCGACATTGATCCCACCTCCATCCACAAGGTGATCCCCGTCGAGGTGCCGATTGTGGGAGACGCCCGGCAGATTCTGGGGGACTTAAACCACATCCTCGCAGCCTCCGGACACTGGGGGTCTACGTCGCACTATACCCCCTGGACCAATCAGATTGACGCCTGGGCCAAAGAACACCCCCTGGCCTATGCACAGGGCGACAAGATCATCAAGCCGCAATATGTGATTGAGCGGATTTATCAGATGACGGGCGGCAACGCCATCGTCGCCGTGGATGTGGGGCAGCACCAGATGTGGACGGCGCAATTTTACAAGTTCGACCGCCCCCGGACGTTCCTCAATTCGGGGGGCCTCGGCACGATGGGCTACGGCTTCCCTGCCGCCATCGGCGCGCAGAAGGCGTATCCTACCGCGCGGGTGGTCTGCATCAGCGGCGACGGCGGAATCATCATGAACATTCAGGAGCTGGCGACGGCGGTGCAGTGTAATCTGCCGGTGAAACTTGCGATCATCAACAACAAATACCTCGGCATGGTGCGCCAGTGGCAGCAGCTTTTCTATAATGGCCGCTATTCCTCCAGCTATATGGGCGACTGCCCCGACTATGTGAAGCTGGCCGAGGCGTTCGGCGCGGTGGGCCTTCGCGCCACCGAGGTGTCGGAGGTGGATGATGTCTTGGCCGAGGGGTTTGCGGCGGAGGGGCCGGTTGTCATGGACTTTCATGTGGACGAGGAAGAGAACTGCTACCCGATGATTCCGGCGGGAGCGGCGCACAACGAGATGGTCTTCTGCGATCCCCCGAGGACCTCGCGCGTCCCCAAAATGGCGCCAGAGGCGGACGGCGTGCTTACGGCGTAAGGCGTCACCATGAAAGTGGAGAGATCAGCGGATGGCCATTGACATCCAATTAGACGCGCCGCCCTTTCGGCAGGATGTGTCGGACGCCGTGTATGTTGGCAATACCCGCCTCTTGTTGGAGATGGTGATTCGTGCCTTTCAAGATGGGGCAACACCCGAAGCCATTGCCCAACGGTATCCGACAGCATGTCTTGCGGATGTTTATGCCGCCATCACCTATTACTTACGTCACCGTGGGGAGGTGGATCGGTATCTTGCGGAGCGCGAGCGAACAGCCAGATCAGTTCGGCAGCGGATTGAGGCCCGCCAGGGCGACTTATCGGAAATCCGAACCCGCCTGCTCGCGCAGCGGTCGGCATGAAGCGGACGGATGTTACGGTTTTTGAGTGACGAGAACTTCAATGGTGATATTGTCCGTGGATTGTGGCTGCGCCAGCCCGACTTGGACTTGGTTCGTGTTCAGGATGTGGGGCTGGAGCAGGCAGATGATCCAGCCATACTGAAGTGGGCGGCGGAAAACGGACGGGTCGTGCTGACACATGATCGCGCGACGTTTCCGAGTTACGCCTATGAGCGTGTGGTGGCGGGTGAACGGATGTCCGGGGTTTTTATTTTGGACGACCGCTTGCCCGTGGGGCAGGCCGTCCGCGAGCTGTTGCTGATTGATGCGGGCAGCGAATCGATCGAGTGGGTTGATCGGGTGCTGTATTTGCCGTTGTAACATTTTCCCCAAAGGAGACGATGCAGCATATTATTTCTGTTTTGGTCGAAAATAAGTTTGGGGTGCTGGCGCGGGTGTCGGGCCTCTTCTCTGGCCGGGGGTTTAACATCGACAGCCTGTCGGTTGGGCCGACGCTTGATCCCACGGTGTCGATGATG
>CAZQIT010000103.1:0-3924 GCA_964592995.1 uncultured Nitrospirota bacterium
GTCCGACCCCATAAGGCCACATCGTCCAGAAAGTCCGAGCCGAAAGGGCTTGTTGTTGGTGGGGGGACATCCTTTCCATCTTTGTCATAATCCTGTAATTTGGCGGGGATGTTTTGATCCATGGTCGATTCCCCATCCGTCATCAGCAAAATAAACGACTTGGCACAGGGAACGTATTGGTCGGGCAGGCTCGAACCCGCTTTTTTCGTATATTGAAAGTAATAGGGGTCGTCCAACTGGCTTACTTGAAAGTCAGGTGGAGTATTGGCATAGTAGGGTGTCTCTTGCCTAAAATGCCGGATCATTTCATAAACAGACTCGGCCAAGGGTGTATATGTGTATGGGACCATATTGTTAATCGACGTGACGATAGGGGTTGTTGTGCCAAAATCAATCTTATTTTCAACGAATCCCCCGTCATTCTTCCCATCTGTCGTGGGCGTGCTATTTTCGAGACCATTCCCGTCACGGTAATAAGCCAAGCCAAAGCGGACACTGTCGCCTAAAGTGTCCAAAATGCCGGTTACAGGGACCATCCCATGATCCACAATGACTTTATAGAGGGGCGCGTTGGCTACGGTAATTTCAAGATACACCTGTGTCACCCTAACGGCGTTTCCGGACGTTGGCGTCGCATCAAGTTTGACACCGAAACCCTCCAGCGTGCTCAGATCGCTCCATTTCCATGCCAGAGTGGTTGCAGGGTTTGTCGTCCATAAAAAGTCTTTGTTTTTATACGTTGTGTCCAAGCTCGTAAGACTGGAGTCGTAGGTTGTTCCGCCGACCTGCAGTGTGCCTTTGAGTCTTAATGTTGTGGTCCCCGTCTTCTCTGCGTTGGTCTTCACCGTAATGCCCGTGATCGTCTGGCTGCAGATGGGCAGCGTGCTGCCCGTCGGACAGGGGTTGAGGCCCGTGCTCGCAAAGAGCGCGCGGTCGGTGTTTGTGTTGTTTTGGATGTATGTGGTGTCTCCATCTGCGAGCAATTCATCCACGGCGTCCCATGCGTTGGTCACACCGGTGACGGTCCATGCCGCAGACACGTTGAGGTTGCTCTTCGGATAGACGACCGGTGAAAGGCTCAGTTCATTGACAACCATTTTGTACGTGAAACTCCCGATAAAGGGATAGAACAGGGTGGGATCGCTTGTACTATCATGTGTCTTTGCAAAGTTAAAAAACTTGATGGCATTGTTACCTGTGAGGGTACTTTCACCCAGGAGTTTAACCGTGCTTCCTTGCGGCGACCGGGGATCGGCCCTTCCCCCCGTCAAGACTTTCTTCGCAATGTCAACACGACGCATTGTGGCCCAGTTGAGGAATCCCCCCTGCGCGATCGGATTTGTGAGGGTGCCATCGGTGATCGGGGCAGTGGTCACCTCCCACGTGTTGCTTGTCGTGTATTGATAATATCGGGCGGGGTCGAAATAGCCGTAATATCCCTGTGGGAACAGAGCGGGATTATAGGAATCCGTGTAAGCCCCCGTATCCATGCTGCCAGAATTATCCAGAATGATCATCACATTGGGCGGGATGCCGGTGCTGACATTTGGGGGAACGGAGCAATAGCTGCTCATGTCTGCAAGCACAGACGGGATTGGACCTGCGATCAACAGGACCGCACAGACTAGCAGTGCCCGCCTCCCGAACGCCCTAACTTCAGGGATCATCATGGCTTTGCCATCCTGCATTTTGCACCTCCTTGATGGAAAACGAATGTCGTGCAACGCCTCTGCGTTTCGAGGCCATCTCCTATATAAATCGGTATAAAACAGAGACCTCCGAGGCGGCTCCGCCGGGGCCGAGGACGATCGCCGTAATCTTGTAAAATGTGGCCGCAGAAGAGATGCCCGATGGCGGAAACTGCACGGATATCCCCGGCACAGTGGCGGTATAAAGCCGACTAAGCGATATACTGGCCGTATAGTTTTGTTTCCCCAAGGCGCCCAGTAACGTAAGCGTTGCCTGCTGGCAAGGGAGTTTCTCATCCCAAATCGCGTCTGCAATACAGGTCGTATCCGCAGAAGAATAGGCTTGACCCGTTAGGGCATTCAACGCCGTGATGTCTGTCCGCATCGTCAGATTGATCGTCTCCTTGACCAGTTGGATGGCACCGTCCGCCGCTTCGGACGCCGAGACGTACCGCCGACCCGCACCCGACATTCGGCTGGATTGGTTGACAAAATATAAAACACCCACGGCCAGAACCATAATGGCCAGACTCATCAGCATCGCCATCACCAGCGCAATACCGGATTGTGACGACCGCAGGATGTGATCGGACGACGGGGTTTCCTCCCCTTCAAGGGGAGACCCGGAGGGGATGAGGTGCGTGATCCCGGCTCCGTGCCTTGTCTTTAACGGATATTCCGGGGCGTGATGCTGACGGTAACGAGTTTCCATCGGTATTGCTCCTGTTTTTGTGTGGTGTCCAGGTTGATGTCAGCACCTGTGCCCAAATCGGCATCACCCACCCGAATGGAGGTCGGGCTGTCGGTCCCTCCGGCAGATTGGCTGGCCTGTGCCAGGATGTAGAGTCGGACCTGCCGGAGTTGTTGCTTGAATGTTTTTACAGTGAGGCCGCCCGCAGCACTTCCGCCGTTGTCCCAGAAGTCGATGGTGCCATCGTTATTTGGGTCGAGGCCCAATGCAACCTGCATGTTCAAGACACAATTGAAAAATGGATCGCCTCCATTCGGCGTAGGGCTTTCCCGGCTTTCCGCACGCAACAGGCTGACGGTCCCCGGCGCACAATAGGCAGGATCGGCATCCGATGGACTCCCCAAATAATATCGAACGGCGTAATAGGGCATGAGGCTGGCGTTGGCGTCATCGGCAGCATTTGCGGCGCCATAGAGCCCATAGAACAGGCTCCCTTTCACCTGCCCGGTTGCCATTTGCGATGAGAAGATGAAGGGGATATTGGATGCACCGTTTGGGACCAGTTGTTTCGTGAAGGGTTCCATCACGATGTGACGATCCCCGTCCTGGAGTTTTTCCATAGAATCCCAGGTGAGCGGCAGTTCACCGGGGCCGACAGAAGCGGCCCAACTTTGAGCCGTATGAGACAGCAGACCCAATGCGGTACCCATGAGGGTGAGCGTATCGGATTTGTTGGCCGCTGTCCCACTTGATCCCGACGGATCGCTCACCTGGCTCACGCTGGCAATGGCGCGAGCGGGTGCGACATAGGCGGGGGGGGGAGTCCCCATGAGACTGAAGTCTTCAGGGAGACCATACCCCGCCATGGTGATATCGCGCTCCAGGATATTTCTGGCAATTTCGATCTCCATCGTGCCTCGCGCATAACCATATTCCCGAGACGTGTTCTGCACTTGTGTTACATAGGCGGAATAAAGGACGGCGGCGAACAGACCAAATACCGCAACCGAAACCAAGGTCTCAAGCAAGGTGAAACCGGCCTGAGAAACACCTCTTTTATAACCTTTGATCATCATGCCCGTCCCCTGGATCATATGGATCATACGGATCAGATGCATCATATCAATCAGATTGTAAGATGTTTATAAAGTGTAACGGCATTCACCCCACAGCCTGTCCAGCTCTCATCGGGCAGACAGGCTGTTCCCGGATTGGGGTAGTACACCCCGATCTGGATCATTTTTAAATTGGATGATAAATCCGTCGTTGTC
Source organism: uncultured Nitrospirota bacterium (assembly GCA_964592995.1). Taxonomy (GTDB): domain Bacteria; phylum Nitrospirota; class Nitrospiria; order SBBL01; family CAZOFZ01; genus CAZOFZ01. The sequence goes on from CAZQIT010000103.1 coordinate 3,651, forward strand.
CAAAAGATGTTGTAATGAACCGTGTCCTTTTGAACAGGCTGTATGGGGTTTGGGTAATTTTTAAAGGCCGATCCCAAGCAGGTGTTTGTGGCACCATAGGTATAGTCTGTGGTTGCGGCGGTGGTGTTGGAAAATGACGTGGCATTCAGCGAGGTAATCTCTGGACCCATGCCACACAATCCGGCCGGAACAGCCGACATGGGCTGTGCGAGGAGTATTTCCGCAACTTGGCTTGTGAGTCTGACCGCGCCAATCTTGACGTCATCCTGCGCGT
>CAZQIT010000104.1:0-29143 GCA_964592995.1 uncultured Nitrospirota bacterium
GATGGGATCGTACCGCTCCTTAAGGATCTGGACGGCTTTTTCAAGGGCTTCTTTTAGTTGCGTCCGTCTTTGCTCAATGATTATTGTCATGTTGTTCCTCGCCGCATCCGATGCAAACCGCTCCCCAAATACCCCGCAAACGCCGTCGCCGCACCCCGCAGCACTTCCTGCATGTGTTGATCGTGCCGGCGCCAGACCTGCTCGGCGGCAAAGCGCCGAAACCTATTCATGAGACCCGGCAGCGTTTGCGGCGCTTCAAGCTTCGCTGTCTTGAGTTTGGCGTCCATGAGTTCCGGTTTCAAATTTAATGAAAGGTGCCTGCCACCTTTTGGATGGCAACCCCTTGATTCTATTGAAAGCTGATTTCAGAGTTCCGGTCTGAAAAAGGGGACTTGCCATACGACATCTTCCTTTTCCTGTTTACTGCAGGGCCTCCAGAGGGTCCACCGGATGTTCCTCCAATCAAGCCTTTGTAGACAGATACCACTCGATTGTCTTCTTCGAGCCCTCTTCAAACGGAAGGCATATCTGCTTGACTCAAGTTACCCCAACAGGCCGAGGTGCAGAGGCCCGAGGTGAACGGCTTGATCCATGAGACGATAGAAGAGTAGGCCCCGTGATCTCAATGTGCGACAGTTGAACCGGAAGGTGAACTCATCAAGGTAGTACGGCAGATGACTACGCTCTACCCGGCACTACTGGTTGGGGTAACTTGAGTCAAGCAGATATGCCTTTCAAACGGAGTCTTTGCCCTGAAGCCAACTTGAGCTTGCCCCGCCTGCTGGGCTTTCGAGCTGGGATGGAGGAACGCTGGCCCAAGCACTGGGGGTGTCAGATGACGCCATCTGGCGCATCCTTCGCAAGGAGGGTATTCAACTACGGCGCATGCGCTCTTGGTGTGTGAGTACTGATCCGGAATTCGCGTCCAAAGCCGCAGACGTTATCGGTTTGTACCTGGGGCCGCCGACCAACGCACTGGTACTCAGCGTTGACGAGAAGCCATCGATTCAGGCCTTGGAGCCATGTCTTTTCCCTCCGTGTTATGACACAGGAAGAACCACATCGCTTACCGCGCGAACCGCTCACGCTATAAATGTTGCACTAGCCGGTAGAACGCGGGATCGGGCCACGCGATGGGGGTGCGACCCCTTGTTCACGAAATGAGAGGTGAGGGTCTCCATACAGAGGTATTTTACCGAGGCATTTTCTCGCGCGGTTGCATCACAGCATCAGCCAGACTCATTTTCCCTGCCCTGCAGCTTGCTCACTGCCCTGGCGAATTCTTCAAAATCAGACAGCCGGAATCGGGCAATGGCATACACGATGGCCCAGTTGATGGCGTCATAATTGTGGACGGCGACATTACGAAATCCCACCGCCTTCTTCATGCGCACGGCCAAATCGGCGCTCATCATTCCGGCTTCCCGCAATCTATCGAAGGTTTGCCCCATCGTGTCCGGAGGGGGAAGCTCCGTGCGTGCCACAAGATGTGCTCCCAGGTCCACGCAAATCTGAACCGCGCGTGTCAGATTTAGCGCAAGGATGTCTTGGGCATCATAGTCTTTTACCAGGGCGTCAACATCGGTTGGACAGCGCTCTTCCACCCGGCGCAGACATCGCCGCAAGGACTCTAACTTCTCTTCGATTACAGGCCAATCCATGCCTGGCGCCGCTCCTTAAGGATTCGACTTCGGTAGGGCATGAAATCCGCTTGGTTAAAAATATGTTGCCTCACCATGGAAGCATAACGGGTATCGTCTCCCATTATTCTTCGCCCGCCCGTCAGAATCTGCCCCAGCAGCGGTTCCCCGACGGTAGAAAAATCCACCAAATCGACCGGCCGACCCACGGCTTCCGCCAAGGCTGTAATCAGGTGTATTTTTTCATGCACATCCAGCGGATGATCTGCCAAAACGGCCAAATCAAGGTCACTGTCCCGACCCGCCGCGCCCCGGGCCAACGATCCAAATAAAACCGCCAAACGGATCGTCCCCAATCTTTCCAACACCTGCTTGATCGGAGCATCGTTATGGATGCTGACGTTCCCGTGCTTGTTCATCTGCTGTCCAGCTTCTGCATGAATTACTTCTTGCCGACATATTCGCCTGTACGCCCTGTCTCCATGGCCATTCCCAACCCAATACCCTCCATGGCATCCAACATATACAGGCCTTTTTCGGTGAAGGCTTTTGGCATTACTCTGGTCTTTGAAAGTTTTGCGGTCGAAATTTTCGACCGCAAAAAGGCAAGTTCCTCTTTTTGCAGATCAAACATATAATCTTCTGGAAACTTATCCAAATTGTTTTTCACCGCCTCATTGATTCTTTTTGTCTCGACACCGTAAAGGTCAGCCACATCGCTATCAAGCAAAATACGCTGTCCTCTTATCTCAATGATCAGCTCGTCTAAATTCTCGAATTTCGTTATATCCATCATGTCACCTAATCTTCCCACAAACTCTCAGTCAGCGGCAGGATTTATTCGATTCGCTGATACAGACTGCCACCACGCCACGGTTTTTTGAATCCCCGCTTCCAGGCCGACCTAGGAACTGTCCTGCCCCGTAATGCCGGTAATGAGGGCCTTCTTCATCTTTTTATGCAGCGGCATAGAAGGCATGGATGGCGTCCACCACCTGCTCCTGTTGGGACGGGGTCAGTCCCGGATAGATCGGCAGCGCCAGCGTCTCATGGGCCGCCCGCTCCGCCTCCGGAAAATCACCCTTCTGATAGCCGAGCGCGTGGAAACAGGGCTGTAAATGAAGTGGCGCAGGATAGTACACTTCCGTGCCGATGCCCCGTGCCGTCAGGTGGGCACGGAGATCATCCCGTTTTTGTGCCCGCACCACGTATTGGTTGTACACGTGGCGCTCCGCTCCGTACACCGCCGCAGGCAACAGCACCCGATCGGCCAGTCCCCGCGCAGTCAAGAGCCGACCATATCGCGCCGCATTCTCCTGCCGTTGTTTCATCCACACATCCAAATAATTGATCTTCACATTGAGCACCGCCGCCTGCATCGCATCCAGGCGGAAATTCCCTCCGATGACAGAATGATAATACTTCGGAGCACCGCCGTGCACCCTCAAAATACGGACCTGCTCCGCCAGCGTCGGGTCATCCGTCACCACCATGCCGCCATCCCCCATGGCCCCCAGGTTCTTGCTGGGGAAGAACGAAAAACAGCCCAGATCGCCCATTCCCCCCGCTCGTCCGCCACCGGAATATTCTGCGCCGATGGCCTGCGCGGCATCCTCAATCACAGCCAGCCTGTGCCGTTTTGCAATGGCGATGATTGGCTCCATATCGGCGCACTGACCATAAAGATGAACGGGCAGGAGGGCCTTCGTCTTCCGGGTGATGACCGATTCGATGGCGTGCGGCGCGATATTGCAGGTCAGTGGATCAATGTCCACAAAGACCGGCCGCGCGCCCAGCCGAACCATCGCGCCCGCTGTGGCAAAGAAAGAGTACGGGGTGGTGATCACTTCATCGCCAACACCCACACCGAGGGCCATCAGTGAAACCAGTAGCGCATCGGTACCCGACGAAACCCCCACGGCAAAGCGTGTCTTACAATCTGCCGCGATCCGCGCCTCCAGCGCTTCCACCTCCGGCCCCAGGATAAAGGCATTGGCGCGCATCACCCGCTCCATGACGGCCAGCAGCTCCTTGTGGAGCGGTTCATGCTGAGGCGCTAAATCCAGCAGCGGAACGTTCATGCCGCAGCACCCCGTGTCTCGACCTGCCGTCCGTAATCGTCCTGGTATCGGGTGATGTCATCTTCGCCCATATAGCTTCCGCTTTGCACCTCAATGAGTTGAAGCGGTTCATCCAGGGCATTCTCCAGACGATGTTTGACCCCCATCGGGACAAAGGTGCTCTGATTGGCGCTGATGCTATAAACGCTCTCTCCACAGGTGACGCGCGCCGTGCCGGAGACCACCACCCAATGCTCGCTGCGCTTTGTGTGCGATTGCAGAGAGAGCTTGGACCTGGGATTGACCACAATCCGTTTGATTTTGTAGCAGGCCCCCTCCTCCAAAACCGTGTAGGTGCCCCAGGGCCGGATTACGGTACGATGCACCCGATGCGCATCACCCTTCCGTTCCTTGAGCACCTCGACCACCTTTTTCACTTCCTGCGCCGCCGACTTGGAGCAAACCAGTGTCGCATCGTCGGTATCCACAACCACGATGTCTTTCAGTCCGACCACCGCAATCACCCGCTTATCGGCATAGAGGATGCTGTCCCGACTTCCGATATTGACGACATTGCCCGTCATAATATTGCCATCGCCGTCCCGTGGGAGGACCGCGTCCAGCACGTTCCACGACCCCACATCTTCCCATCCCATGTCGGACGACGCCACCGCCAACCGGTCCGATTGCTCAAGGACGGCGTAATCAATCGAGATGGAAGGAAGTTGCGGATAGACTTCCTGAAGTGTCCGCGCCTCTGCATCGGTCCCCAACGCTTTTTCGATCTCGGTAAGACCCGAAGAGAGCGCAGGCAGGAAGCGCCCGATCTCCTCCAGAATCGTCGAAATGTTCCAGACGAACATCCCCATATTCCAGAGGGTGTCGCCCGCCTGCACATATTGCTCCGCCGCAATCCGATCCGGCTTTTCAATAAAACGGATCACTTTGGACGCAGACGGGCACGAAGGCAATGGCGCACCCTGCCGGATATATCCATAGGCAGTCTCCGGTCGGGTGGGTCGCGCCCCGATGGTGGCCAGGTATCCGGCCTCGGCCAGTGCCCGACCGGTCTGGACCGCATCGGCAAACCGGGCCGCATCCCGAATATAATGGTCTGCGGATAAAACCACCATGACCCCTTCTCCGAACTTTTTGCGCAGAAAGACCGCCGCAAGCCCGATGGCCGCAGCCGTATTGCGCCCGACAGGTTCGCAGATAAACCGAGGTGCGGGATTCAGTTGAATCCGCATCTGTTCCGCCAGAGGGGGCGTGGTAACGATATAGGTCTGTTCGGGGGGGATGAGACGCGCGGCGCGGGTGAGCGTGGCCTGAATGAGCGTCTGGTCGTCGAAAATCCGGAGCAGTTGCTTGGGGTATGCCTCGCGGCTGAGCGGCCAGAACCGCGTCCCGCTTCCCCCTGCTAAAATAACACCGTACATCACAGCCGCCACAGGCGAATGCCGGAGACCTCTGCGACTTTGCGGTCGTAGATCCCTTTCACGTCAATCACCACCGGAGAGGAACGGCTCATTCGCAAAATTTCCACCGGCATCAACGTGCGATAGGCCCCATGTGCCACCGCCACCACAATCGCATCGGCCGGTTTCAGCCCCTCCCGGTGGGTCAGGGTCACGCCATATTCCCGCAGCGCCTCCGCCGGGTCTGCCAGCGGATCATGCACCTGTACCTCAACACCGTACTCCTGTAGCGCTCGAATAATGCCCATCACCTTGGAGTTGCGCAGATCCGGGCAGTCCTCCTTAAACGTCACCCCCAGTACCGTTATCCGACTACCCATCACACGATGGCCCGCCCGGATCATCTCTTTGACCGTCTGCTGCACCACGAACCCGGCCATCCCTTCGTTGATCCGGCGTCCGGCCAAAATCACCTGTGGGATATACCCCCGCCGCTCCGCCTGATAGGTTAAATAATAGGGGTCGACGCCGATACAATGTCCGCCCACCAGACCGGGCCGAAACGGCATAAAATTCCACTTGGTCCCTGCCGCATCCAGAACGTCGCGGGTGTCAATCCCCATGCGGTCGAAAATAAGGGCCAGTTCGTTCATGAGGGCAATGTTTAAATCCCGTTGGATATTCTCAATCACCTTCGCCGCTTCCGCCACCTGAATGCTGGGGGCGCGATGTACACCGGCGGTCACAACAGACCCATAGACCGCAGCCACAACCTCCAGCGTTTCGGCGTCCTGACCGGAAACGACCTTGAGGATTTGGGTAAAGGTATGTTCCTTGTCTGCCGGATTGATCCGCTCCGGGCTGTAGCCCACGCTGAAATCGGGGCCACACCGCAAGCCGGAACCCTTTTCCAGAATCGGCACACAGACCTCTTCGGTCGCCCCCGGATAAACAGTCGATTCGTAGACAACAATATCCCCGCATTTCAGCGTTTGACTGACGATTTGGGTGGCGCTGCGAAGGGGTGTCAGATCGGGCTGATTGGCGTCGTTAATCGGCGTCGGCACCGCGACGATATAAAAGTCGGCGGCCTTCAGATCGTCTGGTTTATTTGTGAAAAGGATGGGGGTCGCGGCCAGACGGGCAGCTTCGACCTCCCCCGTGCGATCATGGCCCGCCGCCAACTCCTGAATGCGCACGCCATCAATGTCAAAACCGATCGTCCGGTATTTGACCCCAAAGGCGACCGCCACCGGCAGGCCGACATAACCCAATCCAATGACGGCAATCGTCCGCTCACGCATGTTCCGCTGCCCCTGCTGTCCGCTTCGTCTTCCCAATAAAATCCAGGAAAAAGGCCAGAAACACCGAGAAAACGCCAGCCGAAAACGTGGACATCAGGACAATGAGTGTCCGCTTGGGTCGTGACCTTTTTTCAGGCGCCACGGCCATGTCCAGGACCTGAACCGTCGGGGTGTCTTTCGCCTCCTGAATGCGGGCCATCTCATATTGCTGGGTCAGCAACACATAGACCGTGTCCCGTACCTTCGCATCCCGCAACAACCTGGCATATTGAAGTGCCAGTTCCGGCAGACGGACGCTGGGAATAAAAATACTGTTCGATGCAACGGCCCTGCCCTGATCCCCCTCTTCCAGGGTCTTGAGATTGCCTTTCAGTTCCGTAATCTGGGCACGCAATAACTCCGCCTGCGGATTATTGGGGGAGGCATAAGAAAGAAGGCTTTGCAGCTCGACTTCCCGGGCCATCAGCGTGCCTCGCATTTCTCCCATCGCCCCGATAATCGCTCTGGATTGTTCATCCAACTGCACCGCGCCATTTTTTTCCTGAAAGCGTCGGACCTCCTCTTCAACGCGGGACAAGGCCTCTTTCTCTTCCTTCAGTCTTCGTTCAATAAAGTCGCGCATCCGCCCGCCGGAGGTCATCACCACCCGTTTATTGACCTTGTCCAACTCCTCCACAATCGCCTTGGCCATGATGGCAGCCTGTTGAGGCTCCTCGTCCTCCACCGTAATCGAAATCATGTCGTCTTTTTTGGATTTTACAATCGACACCACGCCAGACAAGGCGCGCCGCGCATCTTCCATCGTTTCCACCTCAAACCGGGTCATCAAGTCAAAGCGTTTAATGACGGCATCCTGTACCGTCCGGCTGCCCAGGATGCCGACCCAAAGATTGGCGGGCGAACTCGTGCCAAAAAGACTCGACAGGCCCAAGCTGCTGGTCTGGGCCTGGGCACCCATCATTCCCAGAAGGCTGGGGTCAGGCTGGGGCGGCAGGAGGGTCGTGGTTGCCACGTAGATTTTGGGCAAGAGCAGGCTGACGACGACCGATACCACAAAAGCCCCTCCCACGCACCACTGAATCAGACGCTTTCGCACAACCAGCACCCGCCAGCAATCCAGCAGGTTGATCTCGTCCGCATCGCGCCCCTCTGTCATTTAAAGTAATCCGATCAGGGCAATAAACGCGCCCACGCTGGCTGCGGTCGTGAGCGTGAACTTAATCATATCAAGCACTTTATCCATTGTGGTCACAATTTCCGCGCTCATCACTTTCGGTGGGACATACACCATATCCCCCGCCTCCAGGGTCTTCACCTCATCAACCGGCATAATGGCACCATCCATCTTCAGCACCAGCGTCCCTTCCGGATGGGCATCCTGGGTATACCCGCCCGATCGTGCGATATAATGCTTCAGGGCCTTTCCCGATTCATGGACAATCACGGTGGGCCGGATCACAGCCCCCACGACACTGATCGTCTCCGACCGGACAGGCACTTCCAGTGTGTCTCCCGAATTTAAGGTGAGGTTCCGTACCCCTTCCGGATGCGCCATCGCATTCACGACATCAATAATAACCCGCTCTACAGGCAGAAGATCTGCATCGGTAAACGTCCTAGCCCGGCTGACGACGGAAGGGAGGTCCTGAATGGCATCAATGATACCGCCCACCGCCTGCCCTGCAGCCTGACCCGCCGTCTCGGCCACTCCCGGAAGCTGCCCAATTGCAACGGACTCCGCAACCGTGCCGCTGCTGCGTACCACCGGTGTGGACGAAGCCCTCGTCACCGCCTGCGCCCCTTGATCCTGAATCAGCAGGTACTGATTTCTGGCCACCTGCCGTTCGTAGTCAATGTCGTTGATCCGATTCACCACCTGGTTGACCCGTACCAGATCTCCCCGCTGCGCATCCGAGGGAATATATTGACGTTTCCGGGTAAAAATGCTTCCCTTCGCGTAGGCGCTCTCCGTCAGGCCACCCGAACGCTGGATCAAGTCACTGAGGCGGTCTGCCCGGGTCTTCAGTGCATAGGCCCCCGGATATTTGACTTCTCCCTGAACCGTCACAAAAATCGGCTTGTCAAAAAATTCAGACTTTTTCCGCACCGAAACAATGTCTTCGTCCTGCAAGAGGATATTCTGGGTTTCATCCTGACGGAGCAATCCTGGGATGTCGATCTGAAGCAGCGTAATCTCCCCGTCTGACCGCGCCCGCGCCACCTCCATGACCTCGTGGTAACCGGGCAACACCCCTCCCACTTCCAGAAGCAGATCACGCAGGTGCATTCCGTCTGCACGGGGATAGGTCCCCGGTTTTTGTATTGCGCCCAGCGCCGTGACGACCCGAGACGGATAAAAGGCCACGTCAAATTTGGAATAGACCACAACTTTGTCCATCCAAGCCAATAGAATATTCTGTTGCGGATCACCCGCTAGGGCACGCCCCAGATGAATCGGGATCAGCCGGGTGGTCTTTCGGTCTTCGTTGAGCCGGATGAGGTCGGCCCGTTCCAGATCGGTCTCACCCAACGGACGGTTGGTTTCAGAAAAGAGATCGGACAACCGCATATTGCCCTTCAACTCATATACTCCGGGCCGCTCCACACTCCCTTTCAAGATCACCTGGTTGGTGATCTCCGGAAGAACGGCGGAGACCTCCACTTCATCGCCGTCATAGACTAGGGTATCCGGCGCACCCTGCGCCAGATTCACCTCTCGAACGATCCGCTCCTTGTTTGGGGAGAGTGAGTGGATCAGGACATTCTGCAAAATACCGGTGGTCTTGATCCCCCCGGCCAAATCAATCAGTGCCAAGAGCTGCTCCTGTTCCTTTAATTCATAAAGCGCTGGCCGGTTGACCTCCCCCCGCATGGAGATGGAGCGATGACGCTGGGGGATGAAAACCGTGTCCCCTGCCTGAAGGGGAAGGTCGTTTTGGCTGTCTCCCCGCAGCAAGTAGTCATATAAATCGACGCGGATCGTCTGCTGATCTCGTAGCAAGCGGATATCCCGCAGAGAACCCAGGTCAGACGGGCCGCCAGCGGCGTAGAGCGCATTGAAGAGGGTGGTGACGGCGCTGACCGCGTAGCTGCCGGGTCGAAAGGCCTCGCCGGTCACGAAAATCTGGATACTTTTGAGGCGATCCAGCGTGGCAATCAGATCTAGATCCTTGACGGTAACCCGCGTCAGCGCCGTCTTCGCATTTTTCTGGAAGGTATCCAGCGTCATCCCACGAACCACCATCTGGCCAACCCTGGGAAGGGTCACATCGCCCTGCTCACTCACGATCAGCGTCATTTTTTGCAAATCCAGCCCCGTGCCCCAGAAGGTCAGCGTCACCTGATCGCCGGGGGTCAGGACATAGCGGTGAGGGATTGCGGCATAAACGGATGATGTAACCATTTCAAGGGGACCGACAAAGCCCAGAAGGGCATCCCGCTGCGCAAGCTCCGGTAACAACAGCGTTCCATTGAGAATCTTTTTCTCCATCCCCAGGATGCGCTTGCGGGCCGGCTCAAAAAAGTTGCGACCGAAATCCTGCAACGGACGAGGTCGTTCCTTCTCTTTTGAGCTTCCCATCGCATCTTGCGGTTTCTCCACGGAATTCGTCTCTTCCGCCGTTCGTTTCGCTTCGCCTGCCTGCATTTTTGGCGCAGTGGGCAGGTTGGCCGCCCCTCCGGATGGCCCCGCTGGCGAAGGCGCAGGGACCGTGGCGGAACCTCCCTCTGCAGACGTCGCCGAAGGGGCTGAAGCGCCACCTGCGGAGGTCGAAGCAGCGCCGCCGGAGGCCCCCTCCGCCCCACTGGACGGGGCAAAAACGGGGGAACCGAACAGTAGAAAAGCCATGACGGAGACAACAACCTGACGAACACGCATCTCGACGAACCCCTTAAGGCAAATGTGAGGTTCGGATTGTAATGAGAGCGCCGAACACTTGTCAACACAATGTTCAGCCGTACGTACAACATGAGGGGCACACCCTGTGCGTTGCTTTCCATCGTAATCCTATGCTAGTTCTACCGTTTTGTAGCGGCAGGACAGGGGCCTCCATGGGCCGCTGTGCAGAAGGGAGGATTGCTTTTCAAAAGATGAAGGATGTGGCGCAGAGTGCGGAAAAGATGCGGCACAGGACGGCGAAGAGATGCGCCCCTTTCACGCGTATGCAACAGGTGGACACGGAACTGGTGCATACGCTGGTGAACAAAAGGACGCCCCCTGCCATTTTGATTATCGGTCCGAAGGCCAAACTGACTTACCTTAATAGCGCCGCCAGCCGCATCATCGAAACGTTCCAGGCGAGAGGCCTGCGCACGGGCCTGGAGCGTCGCGACCGGGACATTTCCGGACTGATTCGCCGCATCTGCGCTGGATATGCCCTGGCGACGAAGCGGCTTCCCCCTGTGCACCCCCTTGATTCACAGATTACAATGGTTGATTCGGGACGGGATGGTGTGACCTATCTTTTTCGCGCCATGCCCTTGTCCCAGAAAACAAATGGCCAGAATGCGGACCCGTTACTGGTTCTCATCGAAAAAGTGTCCCAGAGCATGCGGATTGACAAGGTCTTCCGCGCGACGAAGCTCACCCAAAGGGAGCAGTCCGTCTCTGAACTGCTTATCCAGGGCAAAACGAACAAAGAAATCGGTGTTCACATGGAGATTGGCGAACATACGGTCAAAGACCATGTCAAGCGTATCATGGGCAAACTGAAGGTCGATACCCGTTCCGGAGTCGTCGCCAAGATACTGCAATCCCATTAACCCCACCTCCCCTATTTTCTCCTCATTCTCGTCCCAATCAGGCCCCCTCCTTTGGGGGGCTTGTCCGCTCCATCTTTCATCTGTCAGGATCATCCTGTAAACAAGCGGTAGGGGAGGAAACATGCCGAGCAAAAAAGATCAGGAACGCCGAAGGACATCCCGAGTCGCGTTGAACGCCCAGGTCCGCTACACTCCCTCGGCACAGGGGAGTCGGGGGGCGAGACTGCGCATCGCGGAAGGCATCAATATCAGCCAGGGGGGTCTTTGCATCAAGACAAAAGCCGCTTTAGGTTTGTCCCAAATCATCCGATTGAACCTTCCAGTGAATGGCGCCACGCAGGAAAATGCCACAGACGCCGCCATGACACCCACCCTGGCGGAATGCTGCTGGATCAAACCACAACAGGGGCAATACGAGGTCGGGCTCCGGTTTTTGCTATAGGATGTGAACGGATCAATTTTGTGATCGGCAAGGTCGTCAGGCGATGTGCAAACAGGGGGTGGGTATGTCTCGTTCAACGTCATGGCTCTTTTGTACACTCGCGTTCTTCATGATCCTGCCTGCGATCGGTGGGTGCGCCAACCGCAGAACACGCGCCTTATTGCAAGTACCGGCACCTCCCTCCGCCGATTTACGCTCCACCGAAGAGACAACAGAAGCAGGCTCCGAACCCGATGCGCAGGACTATATCATGGGCGTCGAAGATGTTCTGGACATTCACGTCTGGAAAAACGAAACACTCAGCCGTGTCGTGCTGGTGCGTCCGGACGGAAAAATATCGCTGCCCCTGATTGGGGATGTCCTGGCTGCGGGTCTTACCCCCATCCAACTGCGCGACGCCATTAAATCCCGGCTCAAAGCCTATCAGGAAACACCTGAAGTTTCCGTCATCCTCAAAGAAATCGGCAGTCTTTCGGTCTTTATCATGGGCGAAGTGGAGCGCCCGGGAAGGATCCCGTTGCGCAGCCATATCACCCTGCTTCAGGCACTGACGCTGGCAGGCGGGTTCACTCGGTTTGCAGATACGGACCACATCCTCCTGTTGCGCCAACAGGGCCGTGACGAAGTGCGAATGCAGATTCGATACCAGGACATTATCACCGGAAGACACCCTGAAGACAACGTTCAGCTCCAGAGGAACGACACACTGGTGATTCCAACAGAATGACATCGCCCATGACCCTTAACTCGCTTCAAAGCCACGCTTTGGGTCTCATCTTCGGAGTCTGTACCATGGCCACGACCCTTCAGGCAGCCGACATCGAAGTCACCCCCTCATTGACCGTCCGGGAAAGATATTCTTGGCAGACCCATTCGGAGGGACTGTCCATCATTCTCTCCCCCGCCCTTTCCATCCGACAGACCGGGGGCGACGGCGTAACCCAAGTGAATTATCAGTTTTCGTTTCAGAAACAACAAGGAGATGCCGACCTGAACGGCGGCGACGCTGCTGCGGATCATCACCTAACCCTTTCACGTCAGGCGAGATGGACCCCCCGCCTGACCACGGTGTGGGACGGATTTCTGCTCGTCAGCCCGGACTTGACCCAATTCTCCACGGAAACGGTGACCGACCAGGCCGAAAGCCTTCTGATTCCCGACGCGGACACCGTGCAAAGTGGCCTCGCTTTTACGGCCTCCTACGAAACCACCCCCACCCGCACACTCCACATGGGATTTTCACTCAACGATACCCGCTACCAGTCGCCGTCTCTGAATGACGCCATTCGGTATGGCATCTCCCTCTCCCATGCCACACAGATCACCCGCGCGGATCAGGCGAGATTTTCATACGGTTTTACGCAAAACCGGATTGACGGAGAAAAATCGGACATCCATCGTCTCGGCGCAGGTTACAGTCGGTCCGTCAGCCCCACCCTCTCCGTTCATGTCAGCGCAGGAAGCGGTTACACCACGGAAGCGGGCACCCTCACGGGGACATTTGGGACACGCCTGTCCCGGCGCGTCAATCAAAACACCTTCTCCCTGTCGGCCTCACGGAATATAGCAGGCGTGGATCGGGATACCGCCACCTCACCCGCTTTGAGCGCCCGCGCGGGCGGGGGGGTCTTTTCGAAAACCGCCGTCACCGAATCGCTGTCATTGCAGATTGGCGGGCCAATTCAGCAGAGGTTAACCGGAAATTTCCAGGCAACGGCTGGCCGCAATCAGACCCTGACTGCAGACGATGACCCGGTCACCACCTATTCTGCTGTTGCAGGGGTGCAGTACGCATTCAACGAGCACTGGAGCGGAGGCCTGACCTACCACTACCTGAATCAGCGGGCCGAAGACCTGCCCACGGCAGGCACCTTCCAGACGCATTCCGTTTCGGTTGCCCTCACATGGAGAGGAGCGACATGGAAATGAGGTCGGATGAAAACATGGCCCATCTGCTCAGGGAATATGCCGATATCCTGTGGCGTCGCAAGCTCTGGGCGTTGATCCCCTTTATCGCAGGCATCCTGATCTCCGTATACTTGGCCTACGTTTTGCCCAGACTCTATCGCTCCACGACACTCATTTTAATCGAAGATCAGAAGGTGCCGGAAGAGTATGTCAAATCGGCAGTGTCCAAGGAGATGGAGTCGCGTCTCTCCACCATTCAGCAGCAAATTCTAAGTCGCTCTCTTCTCAAACAGGTCATTGATCGTTTCGGTTTGTATAAGGAAGAGTCCAAAGTCATGGCCGAAGAAGAGATTTTTGAGATGATGCGGAAGAACGTCGAGATCAAAACCGTGGGATTAAAGAGCATTGACGCCTTCTCTCTAGCCTTTCAGGGCAAAGACCCCGGCATGGTGATGAACGTGACCAATCAACTGGCATCCCTGTTCATTGAGGAAAATCTGAAGGTGCGGGAACAGCTCGTGGAAGGGGCCTCAGAGTTCCTGCAAAGTGAGTTGAAAGGTATCCAAACGGCACTGGAAGAACAGGAGGCTAAAATCGGCGCATTTCGCAAGACCTACATGGGAGAACTGCCGCAGCAGATGGAGGCAAATCTTCGCACGCTGGATCGGTTCCAGTCTGAGCTTCAGGGGACACAGCTCTCCAGAAAATCGACAGAAGAGCGGAAAATACTCCTGGAAAAGACACTGGAAGTAACCCAACAGCAGATACTGGGAGAATCGACACGGACGGAGGGTGTCATGGCATTTCCATTGCCCATTGCGTCCCCAGAGCATACCCGCCTGGCCGGAAGGAAGGTTCTCCTGGCGCAGCTCCAAAAAGAGTACCGAGACAACTATCCGGATGTCATCTCCCTCAAGCAGGAGATTGAAGCGATGGAAGCGATGGAAGCGCAATTGACTCCCCAGGAAGAGGCAGTACCGGCGGGTGAAGTCGCGGTGTCGCGCCCAGAAACACCTTATCTGATTGATCTTCGTCGGCAAATTGCCGACACACACCTTGAGCTTGCGAGGCTTAATGATCAGGAATCGACGCTGGTCCGGCAGATTCGTCTTTATCAGGGTCGGGTCGAAAATATTCCGATGCGTGAACAGGAGCTGGCCACGCTCCAGCGGGACTACGAAAGCACTCAGAAGAGTTACCAGTCCCTGCTGGATAAAAAACTAAGCGCCAAGATATCTGAAAACATGGAGAAACGGCAGAAAGGGGAGCAGTTTCGTGTCTTGGATTCGGCCAATCTTCCCGAAAAACCCTTTTCCCCGAATTTGGCGCAGGTGTATGGGCTGGGCGCCCTGTTGGGGCTGATCTGCGGGATCGGATCTGCTTTTTTCGCTGAAAAACTGAACGACCGGATTCGTAAACCGGAAGAGGTTGAACGGATTCTTCAGGTCCCCGTCCTGGCCTCCATTCCCGACTTTGCTCGGACCCTAACGGCGTACGAAAAACAGGGCAAATCTGCGGTTAGACGATGAGAGGCATGGGAAAAAAATGGGCCGCGCCCGGCGCTGCGGTCAATCGGAGTCATCAACTGATTACCCTGGATGACCCCGTTTCGCTCGCGTCCGAGCAGTATCGACTCCTTTTTGCAAAAATCGAGCGGCTTTGCAAAGTCGAAGGCAAGAAGGTCATTGCGTTAACCTCCGCCATCAAGGGAGAGGGAAAGACCACGACCGCCGCGAACCTGGCCGTGGTCTGCGCGCGGGACTTCGGCAGACGTTGCCTGATCTTGGATGGTGATTTCAGAAATCCGGCACTGGCAAGATGTTTCAACTTGTCGTCCGAAGCAGGTCTGACAGATGTTGTCCGGGGGTCCCTCCAGATCGGAAGCGTCACACAGCGGGGACCCGTGGAAAACCTCACCCTGCTGCCCATGGGGCCTACCCCGGGACGGGAGAATAACCTCTGGACCTCTCCCGTCATGAATTCCATCCTGTCGGAGGTTCGGGGGTGGGTGGATTATGTGTGGGTGGATGCCCCGCCGATTCTTCCGATTCTGGATATGAACCTGATTGCGGATATGGTCGATGGCATTCTCATGGTTGTCCGTGCAGGCGAGGTGCCTGCGGCGGTGCTGGCGCAGGCGGCGAAGTCCCTCTCCTCACCCAAGCTCATGGGGGCGGCCATGAACTGCGCCGAGGCAACCTGGGCGACTCAATATTACGGATATGGTTATTGAGGGTTCATCCATGATTCGCATCTTTAATCGGTATCTTTCCATCCGCGACATCCTCTATTGCGTTTGTGAAAACCTCCTGATCGTCCTGTTTTTGGCCTGGGGAGTGGCGAGCGAACAAGAGCAGGGGCATGGGATAGGGCAATGGTCCGCCTTGATCCTGATACCTTCCATCTTTCAGATCTGCCTCTACGCCTACGATCTTCATCCCTCCACCCCGTCACTTGCGTTCAGGGCATTTTGGAGCAAACACCTTCAATCCATCTTCTGGGCGGTACTCCTACTTACCCTGCTCTTCTGGAACCGGCCTCTGTTCCCTCCGTCTGACGTCAACTTCGGAGTCCGATTGGCCGCACTCCCTTTTCTCTTTCTGCTCTTGAGATGGGGATATCAGTTTCTGTGCAAGGGACAGAAATGGGAGACGCCGGTCGTCCTGATCGGGTCTGGCCCCAGGGTGGACGCGTTAAAGCAGGTGCTGTCGTGTCAGCACAGCATGAGATATCGCATGACCTACTTCAAGAACGACCTCCTCTCAGGCGATGGCTGGAAGAACGCTCAAAAACATCTGGTTGCGCTCATCAAAAAAAATAAAATCCGGAAGGTCGTGATTGCGTTCTCAGACCGCAGGCAACAACTTCCGGTCTCGCTCCTCCTCAGTTTTCGTGTTCAGGGCATCGAAGTGCTGGACTCGGTTGAGTTTTACGAACAACTGGCGGAAAAAATCCCGGTTGAATCGTTGAACCCAAGCCACCTCATTTTCGGGACAGGATTTAAACGGAGTGCCGTCATGCAAACCAGCAAAACGTGCATGGACATGGTCTATTCCGTCGCGGGGATCCTCTTGGCCCTGCCCATCGGCATCATCCTGGCAATTCTGATCAAGCTTGATTCCGAAGGGCCTGTCCTCTATCGGCAGGAACGTATCGGGAAAAACGGGCGCCCGTTCAATCTGCTGAAGTTCCGTTCCATGCGACAAGACGCCGAGGGTGCGAGTGGGCCGGTGTGGGCCAGCGAAAATGATCCGCGCGTCACACGCGTGGGGCGAGTCATGCGGACGCTTCGCCTGGACGAGATTCCCCAATTGCTTAACGTGCTCCGAGGCGAGATGAGTTTTGTCGGTCCGCGACCGGAGCGTGAAGTGTTCGTCCAACAGCTTCGGGAAAAGATCCCCTACTACGATCTGCGGCTCACCGTCAAGCCGGGGCTGACCGGCTGGGCACAGGTCAAATACCGCTACGGCGCAACGGAAAACGACGCCCTTGAGAAACTTCAGTACGATCTGTACTACATCAAACATCTCTCTCCGTTGTTTGATTTGACCATCATCCTAGACACGCTCGGCGTGGTGATCAGCGGTCGGGGGGCGCAGTAATCTGCCAGTTTGGATGCACTCCCTCCCGCGACAATCGGTGCTGGATGATCCGCCATGCAAAACACGCTAACCCGCAACGCGCTGACCATTGATGTCGAAGACTACTATCAGGTCTCGGCGTTTGAATCGCATGTTTCGTTCGATGCGTGGCCCCACCATGAAAGCCGCGTGGCGAAAAATACCGCCCGCATTCTGGAAATTTTAAACCGCCACAACGTCAAGGCCACTTTTTTCGTGCTGGGATGGGTGGCCGAACGCGAGCCGCAGGTGGTACGCGCCATCCAGTCTGAGGGCCATGAAATCGCCTCCCACGGCTATCGCCATCAACTGATTTACCGCATGCGTCGGCAGGAATTCCAAGACGACGTGACGCGCGCCAAGGCCATTCTGGAAGAGATCACGGGGACGCAGGTTTTGGGGTATCGCGCCCCCAGCTACTCCATCGTGCAGGAAACCCTCTGGGCGCTGGACGTTTTGGAAGAAGTCGGGTTTCAATATGACTCCAGTATCTTCCCCATTCACCACGACCGCTATGGTATGCCCGATGCCCCACGATTCCCCTATGTCCACAGGCTTTCGGAGGGTCGAAGTATCGTGGAATTCCCCCTCTCGACCGCCCGACTGTGGGGGAAGAATCTGCCCGTGGCGAGGGGGGGATATTTCCGTATTTTCCCCTACGCCTACACCCGCTGGGGCCTTCGCCGGATCAACAACCAGGATCAACAGCCCGCAGTGTTCTATCTGCACCCGTGGGAGATTGACCCCCAACAGCCCAGAATGCGCGGGAGCCTTCTGTCCCGTTTCAGGCATTATACCGGTCTCACCCGGACCGAGTCCCGCCTCCAACGCCTGCTGTGCGACTTTCAATTCGGCCCACTGAATCCGGGTGCTGCGCACGGCGTTGTGCTTCGCACACCCACCGACGCCAGTGGTTTTGTATCTGCCGAAGCCGCTCGGCTTTCTCAAGCCGCAAAGCGGCATTGAGGGGGTACTGCGGACGGCGATACTGCGCAGCGACCAATGATACGGGTTCTAACAGCCGCAAAGCGGCGTTGAGGGGGAGGCTCCAACGGCTTTGCCGTTGGAGGGGGCGACGCGAGCCCCTTTAATATGTGCGGTATTGCAGGCATTTGGAATTGGGAGACCGCAGCACCCGTTTCGCGGGAGCTGCTGGATCGGATGGTGGCGGCGCTGCATCACCGCGGGCCGGACGATCGAGGGATCTATCTCGCGGGCGACCTGGGCCTGGGGCACACGCGCTTGAGCATCGTTGATCTTTCCGGCGGACATCAGCCGATGGGGCACGCGGACGGGAAGCTCCAGATTGTTTTCAATGGCGAGATTTATAACCACGCCGAGTTGCGGGAGGGGCTGATTGCAAAAGGGCACGTCTTCAAAACCACCTCCGACACGGAGGTCATCCTCCACCTTTATCAGGAAGAGGGCGAGGCCTGTGTCACCTCCTTCAACGGCCCGTTTGCCTTTGCCCTCTGGGATCAGGATCGGCGCAGGCTTTTTCTGGCGCGGGATCGGATGGGGGTGCGGCCTCTTTTTTATACGACGCGCGGCGGACGCTTCCTTTTTGCCTCGGAGATCAAGGCCCTCTTTGAAGACCCCGGCGTGCAAAGAGAGATCGACCCCTTCGCCCTCGATCAGACGTTTACCTTTTGGTTTCCCATCCCACCCCGCACCGGCTTTTCGGGCATCTGCGAATTGCCCCCCGGCCATACCCTGACCGTCAGCGACGCCGGAATCCGGATCGCCCGCTACTGGCAAATGACATTTCCCCCCGCCGCTGACGCAGCGATGACGCCCCATTCGGAGGCGTGGTATGCCGAACGGCTGGTCGATTTATTGGACGACGCGGTGCGGATTCGCCTGCGGGCCGACGTGCCGGTGGGGGCCTATTTGAGCGGCGGACTGGATTCGTCCATCATCACGGCCCTGGCGCGACGCGCCGTGAACGACCGCCTCCAGACCTTTTCCATCGGCTTTGAGGCGGCGGAGTTTGACGAGACCGAACATCAGGATCGGATGGTTTCACACCTGGGCGTCTCACACCATTCCGTCCGCTGCAAAAATACGCAGATGGTCGAGGCGTTGCCGAAAGCGATCTGGCACATTGAGCGGCCCATCCTCCGCATGGCACCGGTGCCGATGATGCACCTGGCCGAGGGGGTGCATGCGGCGGGGATGAAGGTGGTGCTCACGGGCGAAGGGGCGGACGAGGTGCTCGCGGGATACGATATTTTCAAGGAAGATAAAGTACGAAGGTTTTGGGCGCGTTCGCCTCAATCGGCTTGGCGTCCCCTGCTGCTGCGCAGGCTTTATCCCTATCTTCCAGGCGTTCAGCAGCAGTCGGCGGCCTATCTGAATCATTTCTTCGGCCAGGATTTGACGGCGACGGACGACCCATTCTATTCCCACCGTCCCCGATGGCGGGTCACCACGCCGATCAAAATTCTCTATTCTGAAGCGATGCGGAAGCGGCTTGCGGGCTATGACGCCATCGCCGAGTTGCGGGATCAACTCCCAGAAGAATATGCCACCTGGCATCCGCTCTCGCGGGCGCAATATCTGGAGGCCGCGTTCCTGCTGCCGCAATACATTCTTTCGTCACAGGGCGACCGTCCAGCGATGGCCCATGCGGTGGAGGCGCGTCACCCTTTTTTGGATCATCGGGTGGTCGCGTTCGCGGCCACAATCCCGCCGCACATCAAGTTGAAGGGTCTGCGCGAAAAGCATGTGCTGCGCGAAGGCGCGCGCGACCTGCTGCCGCCGGAGATTGCCAATCGGGTCAAGCAGCCCTATCGCGCACCGGACGCCGCAGCCCTGGCCGCTGCACCGTCGGAAGAGATGGAGGCCGCGCTGTCCCAAAGCGCCGTGGAAGCGGCGGGCCTGTTCTCCCCTGCGGCCGTTTCGGCACTCTTTTCAAAATGCCGCAGGCAGGCCGACCTGGGCGCAAAAGACAGCATGGCGCTGATGGGGGTGTTGTCCACGCAGTGGGTGCACCAGCAGTTTATTTAGGGAGAAACGGCATGACCGAAATGGTGCAGGATGCCATTCGCAATTTTGTGGTGCAGAATTTCCTCTACGGCGATCTGACGCGGCCGCTGTCCGACGACGATTCGTTTCTGGAGAAGGGGATCGTCGATTCGACTGGCATTCTGGAAATGGTCGGGTTTTTGGAAAAGGAGTTGGGCCTCACCGTCCGGGATGAG
Source organism: uncultured Nitrospirota bacterium (assembly GCA_964592995.1). Classification (GTDB taxonomy): domain Bacteria; phylum Nitrospirota; class Nitrospiria; order SBBL01; family CAZOFZ01; genus CAZOFZ01. The sequence continues at coordinate 20,357 of CAZQIT010000104.1, forward strand.
GAAATCGTGCCCAACAACTTCGACTCCATTGCGCGGCTGGTCCGCTACGTTCAACTCAAGCAGGGGGAGGGCGTCCGTGCGCGTTGATCAGTTTCTCTTGCAGACGGCCCAACGGTTACCCAATAAGGTCGCCCTCATCTGCGGGGAGACCCGGCTGTCCTATCGGGAGATTGCGGCGCAAAGCCTGCGTCTGGCCGCCACGCTGCGGGCGGGTGGCGTCCGTCGGGGAGACCGCGTCGCCATTTTTCTGGATTCCGGCGTCGAGGCGGTCGTCTCCGTCTTCGGAACACTCATGGCCGACGCCGTTTTGGTCATGATCAACGCCTCCACTAAACCCGACAAACTGGCGTTTCTGCTCAACGACTGCCGTGCTGCGGCCCTCATCACCTCCGCCCGACTTCTTCCAGCAGCCGCCCTTGCGAAGCTTAATGATTTTGATACGGCACCCCATCTCATCCGCTGTGTCGTGGTCGGCGCGACAAACCCAGACGACGCGCGGCAGATCGGCTGGGCCAGGGCGGTCTCCGAATCTGCCGATGCCGACTCACTCGGCCCGCCAACCGCCGCCGCAATTGATATTGATCTCGCCGCTCTCATTTACACCTCTGGATCGACCGGTTTCCCCAAGGGGGTCATGATGACCCACCTCAACATGGTCACGGCGGTCACCTCGATCACACACTATCTGGAGAATGTCGAAGACGACATTATCCTCAATGCCCTCCCCCTTTCGTTCGACTACGGGCTGTATCAGGTATTGATGGCGTTTAAGGTGGGCGCGACGCTCGTTCTGGAGAAATCGTTCACCTACCCCCAACTCATTTTAGAGCGGCTTGGCAAGGAGCGGGTGACCGGCTTCCCCCTGGTGCCGACGATGCTGGCCCTGCTGGTGAAAATGCAGCTATTTTCTGCGGTACACCTCCCGCACCTGGCCTATTTTACCAACACGGCGGCGGCGCTGCCGCCTGCGCACATTGCCGCGCTGCGCGAGCGTTTTCCTGCGGCGCGCATCTATTCAATGTATGGCCTCACCGAATGCAAACGGGTCGCCTATTTGCCGCCCGACCAGATCGACATCCGTCCCACCTCTGTGGGAAAGGCGATCCCCAACACCGAGGTCTACATTGTGGACACGGCAGGCGAACGCGTTTTGGCAGGAGAGGTGGGCGAACTCGTGGTGCGCGGGGCACATGTCATGCGCGGCTATTGGGAGCGGCCGGAGGAAACCGAACGGGCGCTGCGGCCCGGCCCTTTTCTGGGTGGGGCGGGGGAGCGGGTGCTGCACACGGGCGATTTGTTCAGGATGGATGACGCGGGATTTCTCTATTTTGTGGGGCGCAAGGACGACATCATCAAGACGCGCGGCGAAAAGGTGAGTCCGAAGGAGGTCGAGGCGGTGCTCTACCAGATGCCGGAGGTGCTGGAGGCGGCGGTGGTGAGCGTGCCGGACGACGTGTTGGGCGAGGCGATTCGCGCCGTGATCGTGCCGGTAACGGGGGTGACGCTGACGACCCAGGCGGTGCTGCGCCATTGCGCCCGGCATTTGGAAGATTTCAGGATGCCGAAGTTTGTGGAATTTCGGACCGAATTGCCGAAAACGGCGACGGGGAAAATCGCCCGTCGGGAGATTCAGCGCGAAGAGGCGGCCCCTCCCTTATAGAAGGCCACCCGTTCATGAAGAGCTTTACCAAAGATGTTCTTTGTATAGACGCGGCGCAGACAGCGGCGCAAATTGAGGCTGCCATTCGGGAGATGGTCTTCTCGCGCCTGAAGCGTCGGGGGGTGGTGCTCGGACTTTCCGGCGGGATCGACAGCAGCGTCGTGGCGGCCCTGTCGGCGCGCGCTGTGTGGGCCGACCGCGTGCTGGGGCTTTTCATGCCGGAAGCGGACTCGGCGGATGACAGTCTGCGTTTGGGGCGTCTCGTGGCCGATACATTGGGCATCCCGACGGTGTTGGAAGAGATCGGGCCGATCCTTGCGGCCGCCGGGTGCTATCGACGACGGGACGATGCGATTCGAGAGGTCATTCCAGAATATGGCGCAGGCTACAAGTCCAAGATCGTCCATCCCGATATTCTCAATCAGGATGGCTATGCGATCTATTCGGTGGTGGTGGAATCCCCTGCGGGGGAGCGCCGACAGGTGCGGATGACGGCGGCAGTCTACCTGGAGGTCGTTGCAGCCACCAGCTTCAAGCAGCGGACGCGCAAGATGATGGAGTATTATCACGCCGACCGGCTGCACTATGCCGTCGCGGGGACGCCGAATCTGCTGGAATACGATCAGGGCTTTTTTGTGAAAAACGGCGACGGCGCGGCGGACTTCAAACCGATTGCGCATCTTTATAAGACGCAGGTCTACCAACTGGCGGCGCACCTTGGCATCCCCGCCGAGATTCAGAGCCGTCCGCCGACCACCGACACCTATTCGTTGCCCCAGTCGCAGGAGGAGTTTTATTTTGCGCTCCCCTACGACAAGATGGACCTCTGCCTGTATGGCAAAAACCATGCGGTGGCGGAGGCTGCGGTGGCCGGGGCGGCGAGGCTGACGACGGAGCAGGTGGCGCGGGTCTTTCGGGACATCGACGCCAAGCGCACAGCCACGCGCTATCTGCACCTGCCCCCGCTGTTGGTTGAGGAGAGGTAAGGCGTTTTATGGGAAACGGCATTTTACAGAAATCGGATTCAGAGGCCCTGGACGGTGCGGGCCTTGCCGTCGGAAGGGAGAAGACGCGGTCGGCAGTCGTTGTGGCGCTCGCCGTGACCGGGGCATTTCTCTTCTGCTACGCTGGGGTGCTGGCCTCCCTCGTCGGACAGTGGTGGAACAGTACTGTCTATTCTTACGGCTTTTTAATCCCCATCATCAGCGGCTATATTGTCTGGCAGCGTCGTGAGGCGATCTTCACCACGTCGCCCCTTCCCGCCTGTTTCAGCGGGGGCGTCCTTTTGCTTGCGGGACTGTTTCTCTTTGCCTTCGGTCATGCGGGGGGCATTCTCACCCTCCAGCAATTGTCCCTCATGGTGACGCTGATGGGCTTGGTGTTATTTTTTCTGGGCGGGGCCTATTTCCGGCGACTCGCACTTCCCATCCAGTATCTGTGGCTGATGATTCCAATCTGGGACCTGTTCACCCGCCACCTTCATCTGCCCTTCCAGGTCTTGTCGGCCAATCTGGGGGTGATGTTCTTGCAGCAGGTCGGCGTTCCTGTCTATCAGGAGGGCCTTTACATCCACCTGCCGAACATCACGCTGGAGGTGGCCGAGGTCTGTAGCGGCGTCAACTATCTCATCGCCGTCATCGCCATTGGCATTCCGCTGGGATACCTCTTTTTGCACCGCTGGCAGACCCGGATCGGACTGCTCGTTTTCGGCCTTGTGGTCTCTGCGTTAAGCAACAGCCTGCGGGTGGGGTTGATCGGCGTCCTGTCCTATTACGAACTCTCCGGCGACCTGCATGGCCCCTATCATACGTTGCAAGGGGTCTTTGTATCGGTCATCGGCTACGGAGCGCTCTTTGCCGGATTGTGTTTTCTGGCGCGACGGCAGGGGCCGCCTCCCGCCACACCCGAACGGACAGATCGCGCGTTGGCGTCTGATTCACCCAGAACCGGTTGGCTGGCCCTGCCCGTCTGTGCGCTTTTCCTGGTGACGGGAGGCTACGGCTACTTCTTCTCCCCCACGCCCGTTCCGCTTGCGCACGATCTTTCGGAATGGCCGATGCAGATGGGAGAATGGCGAGGCCGGGAGATCGCACCGAATGCGACGTTCGCCCATCTGGGCGCAGACCGCACCCTGTCGCGGATCTACCAAAACCCCGCCGGAGATGCCGTTCGACTCTACATCGGTTATTTTGAGTCGCAGACGCAGGGGAAGGAGTTGGCAGGACTTGCCACAAACGACCTGGACGCCAACGCCACACCGGTGACGCTCCAGATGGGGTCGGGCGCAGAGTCGCCGATGGCGGTGAATCAGCACCTCTGGCAGAAGAGGGGACAAGGCCACCTGACGCTCTTTTGGTATGATGTGGGCGGCAAGGTGTTGCTGGATCCAAAGCGGGTCAAACTCCAGACCGCCTGGAATGCGTTAACCCGCGCAGAAACCCCCGGCGCACTCATTGCCGTGTCAACAGATATGGACGACCCACGGCAGATTCCCAAACATGTCGCCGCAGGAGAAGCGCTGATTCAGCACATCCGCCCGCTTCTCCATGCGTTGCTGCGGGCTAAAACCACATGACATGGGCAGATGAATCGGCAGCCCGACGGTATCGGTTATTTCTGCGCAGGCCCTAAAGACGCTATGGCGCAAATCACACTCAAAGCCGCGCGGATCGCGGGGATCGCCACGGCAGTTCCGACGCGGCGGTTTGACAACGTCAAAGACACCACGGCGTTTGATCCGGTGGAGGTGGCGAAGGTCACCAGGATGGCGGGGGTGGCGGCGCGGCACGTGGCGGATGAGGCCACCTGCAGCACCGATCTCTGCGATGCCGCCGCCCGGCGGCTCCTTTCCGACCTGAACTGGGAAGCTGCGTCGATTGACGCCCTGATCTTTGTGACGCAGACGCCCGATTACATCATGCCTTCCAACGCCTGCCTGCTGCACCAGCGGTTGAACCTGTCCGACCGCTGCGCGGCCTTTGACGTGGGCCTGGGCTGCTCTGGCTATCCCTATGGCCTCTGGCTTGCCACGATGATGCTTCAGACCGGCAGCGCTCGGCGTGTGCTTCTGCTGCATGGCGAAACACCCACCCGCTATGCCCTGGAGTCGGATCGGTCGGTCTCGCTGCTCTTTGGGGACGCCGGATCGGCAACAGCGCTTTCGGCCGCGCAAAGGGATGTGGCATGGCATTTTGTTCTGCACACCGACGGCGCGGGCTATAAAGACATCATCATCGAAGGGGGCGGCTTTCGCAACCGCTTTCCCGCCGATCCCCGCCTGCACGATGTCGCCATGCAGGGGGCCAACGTGTTTAACTTCACCCTGCAACGGATCCCCCCGCTGATTGAGGACACGCTGGCGCTTGCGGGCCTTGCGCGCGATCAGATTGACTATTACATCTTCCATCAGTCCAATCAGTTTATAATGAAGCACCTGATGCAGAAGGCGGGGCTTATGCCCGAACGTGTTCCGATGATCCTGAAAGAGTACGGCAACACGGGCGGCCCCTCCGTCCCGCTTGCCATCACGCAAGGGGGACTGACGCGCCCCACCGACCACCCCCTTCGCCTGATGCTCTTGGGTTACGGCGTGGGGCTGTCGTGGGGATCGGCGGTGGTAGACCTTCCGCCCGACGCCCCACTTTTGCACGTCGAATACGAGAATGGCCCTCTCGTTCATCCTTCCAGTTGAACGGTTTTAATATGGCATCGGATACCGGAACGACCCCTTTTGGCGGACGGTGGGTGATGGTGTCGGGTGCTTCGTCCGGTATCGGTCGCGCTATTTCCGTCGCGTTAAGTCGGCAGGGTGCCCGGCTGATTTTACTGGGCCGAGATGCGGCGCGTCTTTCGGAGACGGCGCACAGCCTTTCAACCGATCACAAAACGCTCTGCCTGGATCTTCGACAACATGCCCAAATTGCGGCGCAGGTCCTTCCCTTGTGCCAAGTGGCAGGCCGCATCTACGGCCTCTGCCACGCTGCGGGAATCGTTGCAACCCGACCCCTTTCGTCCCACACCGTGGAAGGGATGCAACCCATGCTGGACGTGAACCTGCTGGCGGGGTTGGAATTGGCCCGCATCGTCAGTCGGCGCGATGTGATGACCGAGGGGGAAGGGAGTCTGCTCTTTATTTCGTCCGTCTATGGGCGGGTCGGTCAGGCGGGGCAGATCGGCTATTCGGCAACGAAGGGGGCGGTGGCGGCGGCGGCGCGGTCGATGGCGGTGGAGATGGCGCGCCGGAAGATTCGGGTGAATACCCTCTCGCCGGGGCTGGTCCGGACGGAGATGACCGAGAAGGCGTTTGCGCTTCTTTCGGGTGAGCAGGCAGAACAGATTGAGAAGGCGCACCCACTGGGCATGGGAACGCCGGAAGATGTGGCCCGTGCAGCGGCCTTTCTGCTTTCTCCGGCTTCCGCCTGGATCAGCGGCGTCGATCTGGCGGTGGACGGCGGATATACGGCACAGTAAGAGGAATCGTAACGATGGCGGTACAACCGATCACCCAAAACGAAGCCCTTCAGTGGATTGCGGGGCTGTTTGAGGAGCCAGCCGACCGCATTGCTGCTGTGACCCCGCGTGAGGCCATCCCCGCGTGGGATTCGCTGGGGATGCTCACGCTGATGGCGGGTCTGGATGAGCGGTTTGACATTCGGCTTTCCGCAGAAGAAGTAACGCAAATGAAGTCCATTGGGGCCATTCTGGAGGTTCTGGATCGGCGTGGCGTTCTTTCCGATACGCAGGAATCACGATGAACATGCAATCACTGACGGGGATGAAACCCTATCTAACCGATGGGCTAGGTATTGCCCCGGAGTGCCTCTCGGACTGTTTCAGACCGGCGGCGATTGCCGACCTGCCCAGAATATTGGCACTCCGGCAGGCCGTTCTGGGCCCTGGATTGCGCTGGGATGACGCGCACTACTGGCGTTGGAAATACCTAGAACAGCCGGGCGCGTCGGACACGGACATTCCCTATTGGGTGTTTGAAAAAGAGGGCGAAATCATCGGCGGGATGGGGCTGCAACGCATCCGGGTTGCGGTCACTGGCAAAATCCACCCCGCCACATGGAGTTGCGACATCATGGTTCGCCCTGATTTTGATGGGCGGGGCCTGGGCGTCCTGATGAATCTTCTTTTTCAGGAGACATTCCCTTTTTTACTGGTTCTGGGAACCAACGCCCGCTCCACCCCCATGCTTTCACGCCTGTTTCGTCAATTGCCGTCGCTGCGGTGCTATAAAAAACTGATCCGGACCGGGCCGTTCCTTGAACATCGACTGGGATCGCACGCCGTAGGTGTAGCATGTGCCACGGTACTTGATCCCTTGTTGGCGCTCTACGACCGTCGTCACCGTGTCCAGAACCCCCAGGGGGTGACGTTCGCCCGTATCGGTCCATGCGATGCACAATTTGATTCACTGTGGGAACGGACCCGTCACGGACCCTCTGTCAGGGTGCAACGTTCCGCCGAACATCTCGCCTGGCGGTTTTTTGACAATCCCAAATGGGATTATGAATGCCACGGCGCTTTCGCTCAAGGCGTGCTGCTGGGTTATGTCGTCATTCGGGTCAGCCGGAAAGAACGTGATGTCACCGGCACTATTGTGGACTGGCTGTGCGATGCGCCGATCCTCCCGCCGCTTTTTCAATATGCCATTTTGCGCCTTGCCGATGATGGCGTGAGCACGATCTATACCCATGCGTATGATCGGGAGGCGGAAACGGCGTTGGACAGGCTGGGATTTGTACGGGATGAGGAAGCGGACAGCCCCTTTTTTGTGGGATCGTGCCCACCCGAAATCAAGGCCGAGGTCTTCTCCGCGCAAAACTGGATCCTGACCCCAGGCGATTCAGACATCGATTAAAGGGGGCCTGTAGAGGGGTGCGATTTATTCTGGTGGATCGGATTTTGGAGATGGAACCTGGCCAGACGGTCCGGGCCGAGAAATATGTCGGCATCGACGCGCCCTACTTTGCCGACCATTTCCCCGGCTTCCCCGTCGTCCCCGGGGTACTGCTGGTCGAGATGATGGCACAGGCCGCCGGAAAATGCCTGGATTGCCGGGGCACGTTGCCCCAAGCCCCTGTAAAGGCCATGCTGGCTCAAATAATTTCGGCGCGTTTTCTGCGCTGGGTGCGCCCGGACAGCCGGATTGTCATTCATGCCCAGATCAAAACAAATCAGCCCGCCGTGGCGACGGCCTCCTGCCACGTCGAAGTGGAGCACACCATCGTGGCGCGGGCGGAGCTGCTCTTTTCGTTCGTGGCGCGGGATCAATTTGCCCCAGACTACCGAGACGAGGTGCTGGAAACGTATCTGAAACAAAGGCGCGCACATGTCGTCTAATCTCTTCTCTCTGGAAGGAAAGCGGATTCTGGTGACGGGCGGAACGCGGGGGATCGGTCGCGCCATCTCGCTGCAGTTGGCACGCGCGGGCGCATCGGTTTTGGCCAACTACATCCGAAACGATGCGATGGCCGAATCACTCCTGGACGAGGCGCGACGCGACGGTCTTGACCTCCAAACCTGCCGCGCCGACATCACCTCAAAGAAGGGACTGGACACGCTGGCATCCGAAACCGCCGGAACCTCCCCGATCGGGCCGAAGGATTCTGCGCTTTCGGCCCTGATCCACTGCGCGGCCACGGGGGTGCATCGCCCCATTGACGCCCTGACCGTCCGTCACTTTGACTGGACGTTTGCGCTCAATGTGCGGGCCTTTTTTGAACTGGTGCTGCTCCTGTTGCCCCGATTGCGGGAGGGGTCTTCGATCCTGGCCGTCTCGTCCGAGGGCGCGGCGCGCGCCGTCCCGTTTTACACGGTGGTGGGGGCGTCCAAAGGGGCGATGGAAGCGATGGCCCGCCACATGGCAGTGGAACTGGCGCCGCGCGGCATTCGGGTAAATATCCTCTCCCCCGGAAGCATCCTGACCGACGCCTGGGACGCCTTTCCGGACAAGGAGGCGCGTCTTTCGAAAGAGCAGGCGCGTGCACCGCGCGGGCGGTTGACCACGCTGGATGAGGTGGCCCAGGTCGCGCAGTTTTTATGCAGCGACGCCGCATCCGGCATCGTCGGGCAAACCGTGGTGGTGGACGGTGGCAAGGGGATTGTGGGATAAATGACCC
>CAZQIT010000105.1:0-15033 GCA_964592995.1 uncultured Nitrospirota bacterium
GACGGAGATCAATGTCGTCTTTCCGCAACCGGACGGCCCCACCAACATGAGCAATTCACCCGCGCGAACGGAAAGATCAATCCCCCGCAGGGCGGCCACCTGCGTATGGCCGTGGCCGTAGTGTTTCGTGAGGCCGGAACAGGCCACCGCCATGGACATCGGATTATCCCTTAAACACCAGCGCCGGTTCCAGGCGGATCACTTTGATCATGCTGATGATAGCCGACAGCGCGCAGATCAGCATCACGGCCCCCGCGCTAATCAGCAGGAGCGGCCAGGGCATCCGGAAGGCCAGTTCACTTCCCTGCACGGCCTTGCCAAACAGGGAAGCCAACCCCACCCCAAGACCGTAGCCCAGTCCACCCACCGTCATGGCCTGAAGGAGGATCATCCGCAGCAGGGTGCCGCTGCCTGCGCCCATCGCCTTGAGCACGCCAAAGTAACGCAGATTATCCAACGTGAAATTGTAAAACGTTTGGCCCGCAATGGCCGTGCCGACCAAAAATCCGAGCAGGATGGAGATGCCAAAGTTGATCGGGATACCGGTGTTCTTCATGAAGTAACGGACGGTGCTCCACTCAAAAGCATCGCGCGTGTGGGCCAGCAGGCCCGTGACGCGCGTGATGCGTCGGGCCACTTCCTCCACGTTCTCCGTCGGCCTCACCTTCACCAGAATGTAGTCCAACGGCCGCAGGTCGTTCGGCGCAAACCGGGCCGCACGGGAGTAGGTCGTATAAATCATCGGTTGCCACTGGAAGGTACGGGTCGCTTCGCTCACTCCCACCACCTTGACCCGCTGATTCTGAATCTCCAGAAAATCGCCCACGCCCAGCGGAATCGCCGTGCCATCCGATCTCTTTTGCGCCAGATCACGCTCGGCGCCAAGCACATCGGCAATAACCGTGTCGGCCTGCCAGAGGTCGGTCACCTTGCCTTCGCGCAGGATGGGTGGGCCGCCGATGAGCGTCACGTCGTCAATGCCGATGACACTGACGACTTCCCGAATGCCATTGCCCAGCCGCGCCTCCAAAAAACGCTTCATCAACGGCATGGCCCAGGCCACACCCGGAATGCTGCGAACGCGGTGGAGTTGTTGGCTCTGGAGCGATTTGGTGGCGTCGATGAACCGCACCTGCGGGTCCATCACCCAGATGTCGGCCAGCGGGATGTCACTGATAAACCCATAGGTGCGGGTCATCAGGCCCACGAAGATGCTGGCCTGCTGGGTGATGAGAAACGAGGCGAAGGTCAGCCCCATGATGATGCCGATGTACTTGGCCCGATCTCCCACCAGCATTTTAAGGGCGATCCGGTTCATGGGTGGACCTTGAGGCGACTGCCCCGACTGCCGATTCTCACTGTTGGGTTCGCGCTCATGGTCGTCCATTTATACTGGAAGCAGTGCGTGGGAATCAAGAATGTTGAAAGAGTCTAGGAGTAGGGGGTATAATCCCCTTCGCAACTTCACATGTCGTTTACTCAAACTCTGAATGTTTCCTTTCGTCATCACACTCTTGATGCTCTGCGTTATCGCAGGCATCGCCTATCCTCTGCTGCGGCCGTCCCACGCCCGGGTGCCAACAGGGAACGGGACGACGGAGACTCAGATCAATGCGCAAGCCGAACAGATTGATCTTCAAATCGAAAAAGAGAGACTGCTCAAATCGCTGTCCGATCTGGAAGTCGAGTTTGCGCAGGCGCATCTTTCGGAAGCGGACTACCACACAAGGAAGCAGGAGGAGACCCATCATCTGGCGACCCTGCTATCGCGGCTGGACGCCCTGAGCAGTGCCGGCGAGACCCGCGCCACATCCGTGCTGCGCCCTGGAACGGGCTGGGGGGTGGTCTGTCTTTTGGGCGTCGGTGTCGTGGGAGGGGCTTCCGGAGTTTATCAACTGGCAAACTGGAAATTAGAACGGGCGGAAGTGGCAGCCATGTCTGCAACCGAGGTGGGCGACCCCAAAGTCCCCGCCGTCCCCGGCATCAATCCAGCCGAGATGGTGGCGCGGCTGGAAAAAAGACTTCAGGAAAACCCGGACGACCTTCAGGGACAGATGATGGCGGGGCGCTCCTACATGGCGATGGAGCGGTGGGAAGATGCGAAACGGGCTTGGCAAAAGGTGGTTGACCTGGATGCGCGCAACCATACGGCGCACTATAGCTTGGGCGAAATCCTCATCCGCACCCAGCCGCCGGGCGATACGTCCGCCGCCGCCGAGGCCCTCTCCCATTTCGACCTGGCGCTCATCAACGTCCCCAGGGATCCCACGATCCTCTGGGCACGGGGCATCGCCCTGATCCAGTTGGGCCGGACGGTGGAGGCAGACGCCACCTGGACCGAAGCTTTTCAGGAAATCCCCCCCAACACCGAGGCCTCCGAAATGGTCCGGCAGGCGCTCTCGGAACTGCGCTCCGGAAAACCCGTATTTTAGGGCTACGATACACCCCCTCCCCCGTAGTCCGACCCGCCCCTTACCGATACCAGCGCGCAAGGCGGACGGGCGAAATCCCCATATAAAAAAGAAGCACCAGGGCCGTGTTCCGCAGGGCATTTCGGATTGGGCCACGGGCCACATGCCTTCTGCACGACGTGCGGACGGACGCACGGAAGAGATGAATGTTGCCTCTGGCCCGGAGCTTGGGGATGAAAAAATATTCCTCCATTAGCGGCACATCCGGAAATCCGCCTGCGGCAAAATAGGTTTCCCGTGTCATGACCAGGGCCTGATCCCCCTGCGGAATGCCCGTCAGGCACGTGCGCAGGTTGGCAAATGCGGCGATGATCTTGTACAGGCGGCGCGGCGTGTCAAAAGAGAGCCGAAAGGCTGCGGCTGCGGGCTGTTGTAGGCTGTGGTCAAAGACTTCTGCGACTTCCTCCGACCATCCCTCCGGGAGTTGCGTGTCCGCATGCAGGAACAGCATGAGGTCGAAACGTGCGGCCCGCGCCCCCAGATCCATCTGATACGCGCGGCGGGTCACTAAAGATGAGATCACCCGCGCACCGGCGTCGGCAGCCCGCGCCGCCGTGCCATCGTTGCTCTGTCCATCCACGACAATCACCTCCACACACACCCCGGATGTCTTTGTCAGGCGCTGGATGGCGGATGCGATCAGCGCCGCTTCGTTGCACACCGGAATTACAATGGAGACGGCAAGGCGAACAGGTACCGGATCATCACGCATGCGCGGCATCGTAGCACAACCTGCGGCCAACATCGGTCATTAGACACATCGGTCAACGCCGACATATTTTACCGATCCCATTGACATTCTATTTTATTGGGAATAAAGTACCAAAGTTGACACGGATTAGACTAAAATATGTACCACGGAGCGTCATCATGAAGATCAGACAGTGGCCCCTCTTCATGATGTTCGCCCTGGCGATGGCCACCTGCTCCGGCGACTCAAATACTTCGACCACCAAAAATGACGACGGTGGGATCGGTGGCACGGGGATCAGCGATGACGACGGTGGAATCGGCGGCACGGGGGTCAGCAGCGGGCCGATTGAAGATTTTGGCAGCCTTTGGGTCAACGGGGTGAAATTCAACACCAACGCCAGCACGGTCATCATTGAAGGCGGCAGGCCGGTCGCCGTGCCGGATGTCGCGGCGTTGCAGCGCTATCTTAAACGGGGGATGATCGTCCGGGTTCACGGCACCGTGAACCCGGACGGCAAAACGGGCGTGGCCGACCGCGTCTTTTACGGAGACACGGTGCAAGGGGCCATTGTCGCCCTTGATCCTGCGGCCCACCGCATGACGGTTTTGGATCGAAAAGTCCTGCTGGACGCCACAACCGTGATCGGCGAGGCGAACTTTCCCCGGCACACGCTGGAGTCGTTCCGCGTGGGAAACGTGGTGGAGGTGAGCGGCTTTGCCACCTCCGACGGCGCCATTCGAGCGACATGGATCGGGCTGCTGGGCGCGGATGCGTCGGGTCGCGCGTTTGACGTGGAAACCCGTGGCACGGTGGCGCAACACAATGAGACGACGCAAACATTCTTCCTCGGTGACATTCAGATTCAATACGGCGGCCTTCAAAAGGACAGGCGTCCCGTCCTTGCCAACGGCCAAGTGGTGGAGGTGCGGGGCCGCGCCCTGGATGCCCGCCAAAGCAAAGTGGATGCGACGTATATCGCGGTGGAAGAGGACGACGCGCCATTACCCGAAGGAGACGCGTTTTGGCTGGATGGTGTGGTGACCGAGGTCACGTCCGAGTTCGCATTTGAAGTCGATCACCGACCCATCGTGACGCACGACGAAACCGTCTTTGAAGGCGGGACGTTTTCGGATTTGAAGCCCAATGTGCGGGTGGAGGTGCAGGGCGAGGTGGACGGCAAGGGGGCGCGGGTGGCCCGGACGGTGATCTTCCACGATCCACCGCCGCGTTTGATTCCCTTGGCCCAGACGATCCTCCTGGAAAATGAGGAGGGAGAGGATGTGGCCGTGCAAATCGTGGCGGGCGGTTCGTCGAGTAAGGATCCGATCTACCGCGCTGCGGGCCTGCCACCCGGCCTTGCGTTGGATGCGGCGACGGGCCTGATTTCCGGTGTGCTGACGTGTGAGTCTGAGGGGGTGTATCAGGTCGGCGTTTCTCTGGAAGGGACGTCAGTCTCTCCATCGACGTGGGTTTGGATGGTGGACGCGGCGTGTAATTCCAGTCCGCCCTCCGTCATCAACCGCCCGCCGATCCTGGCAAGTTCTGAAAACCGGGTGAGCGGCGAGGAGGATGACATTCTTCTTGAGATTGAGGCCGTCGATCCGGACGGCGACGCGCTCACCTTCGAGTCGGTGGGCCTGCCTCCTGGGTTTGTTTTGGATGCCGCGACCGGCGTGCTCATCAGCATGCCCGATTGCGCCTCGGCAGGGACTTATTCCATCACCCTGCGCGCAACAGATGGGACATTTACGGATGAGATTTCTTTTGATTGGACCGTCGAAGAGGGTTGTTAAACAAAGGGCGTGGAAGGTTGATCAACGCTGCCGCGCGAAAGAACATGCACAGGGTTCACTATAAACAGGGAGGTCCAGACATGACTACGAAAGTTACGACGGTCTTATTGACCGCAATGCTTTTCCTGGCGTCGGTTTTGCTCACCCTCGGCAGTCCGCGTGGCGCCGCTGCCAACGTCGGTGATTCTAATGTTCACCGCAGAGGCGCAGAGGGCGCAGAGAGGGGAAAAGAGACTCCAAAAGTCGTTTCGGATTACGGAAATCTGCCGCTTTCGTTCGAGGCCAATCAGGGCCAGACCGACAAGGCCGTGCGGTTTCTCTCACGTGGCAGCGGTTATGGTCTCTATCTCACGCCGACCGAGATGGTACTGACCTTGAAGAAGGCAGCAACAGAGAAAGCACCGACAGCCATCAGCGATCAGCCGTCAGTAAAATCCAAAATGGGGGATGCGGACCACAGGTTTTCTCCCTCTCCCGCGGGAGAGGGCAGGGGTGAGGGGCTAATGGGTGAGGGGCCAATGGGTGAGGTAGAACAATCCACCACGGTGCGGATGAAGTTGATTGGCGCAAACCCATCGCCGAAGATGGCGGGGGAGGCCGCGCTGCCGGGCCGGGTGAATTACCTCATCGGCAAAGACCCGAAGAAATGGCGGACGAACATTCCCACGTTCGGCAAGGTGCGCTACGAGGCGGTCTATCCGGGGATTGACCTGGTCTATTACGGCAATCAGGGGCAGATGGAATACGATTTCGTTGTCGCGCCGGGTGCCGACCCAAACAAAATTGGATTTGACGTGGTAGGGGCGCACGGCCGTGCGCCCCTACAAACACCGCCCCTACAGATCGCCGACAATGGCGACCTCGTCCTTTCCACCGACGGGGGTGAGGTTCGGATGAAGAAGCCGATCATTTATCAGGAGATTGATGGCACCCGCGTGCCGGTTGACGGTGGGTACCGCCTGGCACACCCCACGGCCATCGTAGGGGCGCAGCATGCTGCGCCCGAAACGCCCGCCCCCACACCCCGCGTCTCATTTCAGGTGGCCGCCTACGACCGCAGTCGCTCGCTGGTCATTGACCCGGTGCTGGTCTACTCCACCTACTTGGGGGGAAGTGGCGAGGATTTCGGCAATGGCATTGCCGTAGATAGTATGGGGAATGCCTATATCACAGGGTATGTAGGCTCAACGGATTTCCCGACCACCAACCCGACACAGGGGGCCTTTTCGGGAGGTTTTTTGGACGTTTTTGTAACGAAGATCAATGCCGCTGGCACTGCCCATACCTACTCCACCTACCTGGGGGGAAGTGGCAGGGATGGCGGCTGTGGCATTGCCGTGGATAGTGAGGGGAATGCCTACATCACAGGGGAGACAAACTCAACGAATTTCCCGACCACTAACCCGGTCCAGGGGGCCAATGCGGGAGGCTATTCTGACGTCTTTGTAACGAAGATCAATGCCGCGGGCGCGGCCCATACCTACTCTACCTACCTGGGGGGAAGTGACGATGATTACGGCTATGGCATTGCCGTGGATAGTGGGGGGAATGCCTACATCACAGGGGATACAAGATCAACGAATTTCCCGACCACCAACCCGATCCAGGGGGCCAATGCGGGGGATGTCAACGGCTTTGTAACGAAGATCAATGCCTCTGGCGCTGCCCTAACCTACTCCACTTACCTGGGCGGAAATGGCAAGGGTGGCGGCAAGGCTATTGCCGTGGATAGTGGGGGGAATGCCTACATCACAGGGGAGACAGGCTCAACGAATTTCCCGACCACCAACCCGATACAGGGGGCCAATGCGGGAAACATTGACGTCTTTGTAACGAAGATCAATGCCGATTGCACTGCCCATATCTACTCCACCTATCTGGGGGGAAGTGGTTCCGATTACGGCAAGGCCATTGCCGTGGATGGTGGGGGGAATGCCTATATCACAGGGCGTACAGGCTCAACGAATTTCCCGACCACCAACCCGATACAGGGGGTCTTTGCGGGAGACAGTGACGTCTTCTTTCTCGATGACGTCTTTGTAACGAAGATCAATGCCGCTGGCGCGGCCCTAACCTACTCCACCTACCTGGGGGGAAGTGGCGACGATGTTGGCTATGACATTGCCGTGGATAGTGCGGGGAATGCCTACATCACAGGGGATACAAGATCAACGAATTTCCCGACCACCAACTCAATCCAGGGGGCCAATGCGGGAAGCGTTGAAGGCTTTGTAACGAAGATCGGTGAGCCACCGGGTCAGGAGCTTCTGTTCGCCCTACTAGACGGACTGAATCCATTTCCGGACTGTATGGTTAGTCCCGGCTTCGGATTCTGCGAAGGGGCCATCGAGGTCGTGGATCTCGCGACCATGAGTACGCTCCGGGCGTTCTCGATCGGGTCGGGTGTGTGGACCAGCCTGGCGGTTTCGCCGGATGGGCAGCGCCTCTATGTGGTGGACCGGGCCAACCACGTCGTCGCCGAGTTCGATTGGACGACAGGGGCCCTGCTCGGCACGGTACCGGTCCTGGCTCCGAATGATGTCGTCCTCTCCGCAGATGGCTCGACACTCTACGTCAGCGGGTTCGGACAGCTCGTCGCGATTGATACCGCGACGAGCACTACTCGCGCCCTCCCTACGGGGAGCGACAGCCTCCTCGGCCTCGCACTCTCCCCGGACGGGACAATACTGGGCGCGGCCAGCACTGACGGCGGGAGTAACCCCGCTCTCTACCTCGTTGATGCTGCCACGCTCACGCTCTTGGCCCGTGTCCCGATCACCCATTCCGGGGAGCCGGCGGGCTGTGCCACATTCCCCAACGACGTGACTTTCACTGACACCGGGCTGGCTCTCTTGTGGGACTCCAACTGTGACAACTTCTACCAGGTGGACGTTGCGAGCAGGACCCAGCTCACCGGTTTGACGATCCGCATGGGTAGAGACGACGGCAGTTCCTTCAACTTCAACAACATGCTCTCGTACAGTCGCGTCCGCGCACGGGCCTACGCGCTTAAGGAATCCCAAGAACTGGCTGTGGTGGATCCCGACATGGCCAGCGGGGTGCTGCTCGGCGGGTTCGATGGAGTCCCACTTGTCCCGGTGCTAACCCCGAACGGGAGGACACTATTCGTTGCCGTCAACCACCGATTCCTCGGGGGCGGGGCGGACACCCTAGACCGCTATGACACCGCGACCGACGCCTTCGCCCGTGGCGTCTACACGTTCAGCACGGCGGACCTCTCTGTCCGTGACATGGCTTTTACGACACCAACGCCAGCAACAAACCAGCCGCCGGTCATATCAAATCCCGGCAACCAAACCAGCGCGGAGGGAGATGCCGCTGCGCTCCAATTGGTTGCAACCGATCCTGATGGGGATGTACTGACCTACAGCGCTGTGGGCCTGCCAGCGGGGTTGACTCTCAATGCTGCAACAGGTCTGATTACGGGAACGCCTTCGTTTGATTCTGCAGGTGTGTATGTCGTGAGCGTGACCGCTTCGGATGGGACGTTGACCGACAGCGAGAGCTTCATCTGGGCGATCACCAACACGAACCGTCCACCGGTGATCGTGAATTCCGGCAACCAAACCAACGCGGAGGGAGACAGCGTTTTCCTTCAACTTATCGCCGCCGATCCAGATGGAGATGTGCTGACCGCCTACGCCATTGACACCCTGCTGCCTGGGTTGACTCTCAACCCTGTAACGGGTCTGATTACAGGTACGCTTTCGTGTGAATCTTCTGGGGTTTATGCGGTCACCTTTAAGGTGACGGACGGCATAGACACCGCGTATTCGGCCTTTACGTGGACAGTGGTCGAGGCCTGTGGGACGCCACCGCCGCCGCCACCTCCCCCACCCACATCAATCACTTGTGGTGGCAAGCCGGTGACGATTTTGGGGACGCCTGGGGATGACGTGATTCGCGGAACCGACGGGCCGGATGTGATTCATGGCCTGGGCGGCAACGATTGGATTCATGGCGGCAAAGGCAATGACGTGATCTGCGGCGGGAATGGAGACGACCACCTCATCGGCGGTGCCGGACATGATTTCCTGTTGGGGGGCCGCGGTCGAGACCGACTCTTCGGAGATGAGGAGTCGGCTTCCAATAGGTCCAATAAGTTCAGCAACTCGACCACCGAAGTGGGCAACGACCTTCTGATGGGCGGGCAGGGGAATGATGTCTGTCAGGGCGGCGGAGGGCAGGATCGGTATCGTGGCTGTGAAAGACGCAAACGCCATTAACCGACTGTTCAATAACGAAGAACACTCACAGGGTTTACCCGCCAATCTTTGTTGGTGGGTAAACCCTGTTCCGTAACCCTCCTCTCTTCGGTGGCTGCACGAAGCGCACTGCCGTGCCGCATCCAAAAAATCCTTGACTTATTAAAAACGATTCCTTAGTGTATGCCGATTCATTTGGCATGGCGCTTGGCGTAGGTATTCTTCTGTGGGAATTTTGGAGAATCTGATGGACAGAAAGATCATCGACATGATGAAAAAATCACTGATGATAGTGGCCTGTTTGCTTCTGTTGCCCAGCATTTATTCGCATGCACAGGAGACCCCCGGAACATCCTCTCCCGTCCTGACCTACGATCTTTGGATGGCCAAAGGGACAGCCCTTTTAAACGGCGCGCAGTTTTTTGAAGCGCAAGAGGCTTTCCAGTCCGCGTTGACCGTTCGCCCCGCCAACCCACGCGCCACCTATTTGCTGGGTGTCGCACAGGGCAAAAGAGAGAAGTATGCGGATGCAGAAGCGACCCTGCGGAAAGCCCTCGAAATGTCCCTCACGCGCGATGAAAGAGAAGGGACCTATCACGATTTGGGGGTGGTGCTCTTCAAACAGGGAAAATATGACACGGCGTTGGAAAGCCTGAAATATGCCAAAGAGATCGCCCCAAATAACCCGTTGATTTCGTTTAATGAAGGCTTGGTCCTCAAAAAAATGGGGCAGGATGACCTGGCGGTGGCCGCCTTTCGGAAGGCTTCCGCTGGCGCGGAAGCGCTGGACTTGCCGTGGGCCGCATCCGTCCATTACCAGATGGGCGTGGTGCTCTACCGGCAGCAGCGATACGAAGCGGCAAAACAGGCCTTTTCGGAGGTGATTCAAAGCGGGCCAGACTCGGAAATCGCAAAGTCGTCCGGGGTTTTTCTGGAAAAAATTGGCGAAGCGGAGCAGATCGCGCTTGCAGGTGGGGAAAAGCCGTGGGAAGTCTCCGTAAACACGAGCAGCCAGCATGACGGCAATGTCGTGTTGGACCCCACCGTCAGCCCTTCCAGCGATCGGATCAGCCGCAGACGGGATAACCGATTTGTGTTGCAGTTGGGTGGAAGTCGTGAATTTCCGGCATCGACCCCGTGGGGAGCGGGCTACAGCCTCTATCAGAGCTGGCATCGTGAGCTTTCTGCCTATGATGTCCAAAGCCATGAACCCTATCTCTATTGGCTTTTCAAAAAAGATCGCATGGAGGGACGTCTGGATTATCTCTATAATTTTGTGACGGTGGGTAAGGAGCGATACATGCAGAGCCACACGCTGCGGCCCACGGTGACCCTGATTCGCAGTGCCAATCGATCAATTCAGTTTTTCTACCAGTTGCAATACCGCATTTTTAAGGACAGCGCACCGAATTTCCTGGATAATTCGGAACGGGATGGCATCAACAATATGTTCGGCCTGACCGAGAACTTTGCCTTCGCGTATGGAAAACGAGGTCTGCGCTTGGGCTATGTGGTGGATGCAGACCGAACACAGGGCGACGATTGGGAGGCCCTCGGGCATCGCACGTTTGTCTCGGGCGAGGTATCCCTTCCCTTGTCGCTGAAGCTGGAAGGGGGCGCGGACTATGGCGGCAGGCGCTACTTGAACTCCAATTCATTCTCCGCTTCTATCCCCAAGGAGGAGCGGGATGATGTGGCTTACACAGCGAACATCGGCCTGTCGCACATGTTGAACGCGTTTTTTGAAATCGCCACGCAGTACACCCATATCCGTAACGACTCCAATCTGCCGATTTTCGACTATCGGCGCGGGGTCTATTCCCTCAACCTAACCGGGAGATTTTAAATGCGAATCATCGGCGCTCTGGGTGCCTTTATCTTGGCAGCACTTTTTCCGATCACCACCTGGGCGGAACCGATTGGCTGGATCACGGCGGTGGACGGTGCTCCGACAATGAGCAAAAAGTCCGCAACGCCCTCCTCATTGTCTCTGTCGGCACAGGGTATTCTCGCCACCGAAGCGGGGTTCAAAGTCAAAGCACTGATGAAGGGCGATACGGTGCTGACACTGGCCGGAGAGACACAGCTTCAGGTGGGCAAAGGGAAGGCCACGCTGCGCGAGGGGACTGTGCGCGTGCTCGTCGGGGGTGGTGGTGTATCGTCCTACGAAGTGCATACGCCGACGGCCAGGGCTTCCACCCCGGGGGGATACTTCATCGCCTGGACGACCGAATGCGAGGGCAGCCCGGCGACCGGTATTCTGGTCCTTTCAGGGTCTGTGATGGTGTCCGATCTGAACGGTGCCAAAAAAGTGGCGCTGAACTCCAATTACTACACTTATATTGGGGATCAGTGCCCGAATCCCCTTCCGCTTCCGGCTTCGCAGGCGCTGTATGCCGGTCTGGTTGCATCCACCGAATTGAACGACCAAGTCCGGACCGTTGTGGCCGAGGTGAGCGAAGGGGCACAGATTGATGCCCAGGAAAAGGGCGTACCGATCTTTTTTCCGCAGGCTCGCAGACGTTCCCCTTCCGTCCCGCCCATTGCACAGACGGGGCCGCTTTCCCTGCTAACGCGGGTGCGCGTGAATATTGATTTTCGATAATTGAGTCGTCATGAGGTTTAGAACAATGAACAGGGAGACGCCATCCATGAATTTCGTCCATCGACTGATTCTGTTTTCGTTCCTGCTGCCGCTCTTTCTGGGATGCGGTCGGCAATCCGACACCCCTTCACAAACGGACATGGATATTACCCTCTCAATGCTGTCCGAAACGCAAAAGGTCTCTTTTGCACCAGCGCAATTTAATATTCAACGGATCGTGTTGGAGATTACGGGTCTTGGGCTGGACAAGATCAGCATGGATATCCCCGTAACGAACGAAACCATCGAGGTGACGGAGGGCGTTGTCGTCGCCAGCGGAGATCGTCGCTTTGAGGCATTTGCATACGATGCGGAAGGGCTGGCCTATTCCGGTTTTGTTGAAACCACCTTGTCGGGAGGACGACGTGTCGTGGATATTACCATGGTGCCCGTGCCACGGGTGACCCGCCTGAGTCTTCAGCAGGCCGTCCCTGGGGATATGATCAAAATATCGGGGCGCGTCTTTGGGACGCCTCCTGAAGGTGAAAGGGTGCCTGCGAACAGCCGGGTTACGGTCAATGGCGTGGAGGCGAAAGTCGTGCGCTGGAACGATGTGGCGATTATCGTAATCGTTCCCGATCTTGCCGCAAGCAACACCCCCGTGCCTGTCCTGGTGGAATTCGGAGAGCAAAAGAGTGACGACGCCTTTACGGTCCAGATTCAGGATCAGGTCGTCGGAGTGGGAGGGAAAGACAAAGAGGGCAACTTGGATAGCCTCACCCTCCCCATCCTCCCTGTTGCGGGGATGAGTGTCATTGATAAGATAGGCAACGTAGCGGCAGGCCCCACCGCTTCTGTGGCAATATCGGGCAACGCCTCCACTGTGGCGGAGGCCACCGTGACCGACGCAAACGACGTGGCAATCTCGCGGGATGGAGGGGTCATCCTGACTGCTAGCAAGTCTGGGACCCTCAAGCGGCGAATGGTCGGTTCCACGGACAAGACGATTGGCAATGGAGACTGTATCCGTGAAGTAGCCCTCTCTTCAGACGGTCACACCGCAGCCGCCGTTGGCGCGCCCTGTAGCGGTGGCGCATCCCGATTATACCGTATTGACGACGTGACGGGAAACGCAACCTTCACACGGGTTTCCGAGGCCTCCAGCGAAACCTATACCGATGTGGCCATGAGCGAGGATGCCAGCACCGTGGTCGTTGGGTGGTTAAAATCGGCTGCGACGGGAGGTATTCATCGCATCCTGAATTTTGCCACGACACCCGTTCTGCGAACCGATACACTTCCTTCAGAACTTGAGCGCGTTCAGCACGTCGATGTTGATCTCAGCGCGGACGGTATTACGGCGATTGTGGGCATGCAGGATTCTGCCCTACCCGAGTCGGTTATTTTTCAGATATGGGATGCTGATCTACCCACCGATAGGCCGTTTCGGGTGGTGGACAAGATCACCCTCTCCGCTGTGGTGGGTGTGGCGATCAATTCCGGCGGGTCTCTGGCCATCGTCAAGATCTTTGATGATGATCCTGGCAGAGGTGCTGCGATCCATCGGTTTGACCAATTCAACGTGGCGCCTGCGGAACTGCCCGCGCCACTGAAGGATCCTCTGCTCAATGCCGCCAAGGACGATAACCCCGTTAGCGACCGCAGTCAGGACCAGATTGATCTGCAATAGCCGCAACAACGCCCCTCCACCCACTCCTGTGGGCCTGTTGTACGGACTGATTTTTACAGCAGGCCCTTCTTCACTCCCTCCTTCTGTACTCCGCTTCATTGACATCTTCCGAAGCCTTCCTCTATTGTGTGCCGAGGGTCTGAAAGCCATGTGGGAGGCGCTCTTTGGAACTGCGCAGGACGTTTTTGAAATTGTTACTTCCCCGCCTGATGGGGGCGTCTGCGCTGCTGCAACGCGCAACGTTCTCTGACAAAAGTTTTGCCCTCGTCGTTCAGGGCCCCGCTCCGATTTCGATCTCTCCGGACGATCCCAAATATATCGCCCTGATTGAAACGCTTTTCAAAGAACATCACTTCGATCGGGCGGCGCTGCGCGCCCTTCTGGCCCAGGTCGCTCTGAAACCTGGAATCATCGCAATCTTCGACCGTCCCCCGGAGCGGCTTCCTTATCATGTCTATCGGAAACGCTTCATCCAAGATGCGTTGATCCTGCGTGGACGCGACTACCTGCGAGAACACTGGGCCACACTCCAAAAGATAGAACGTGAATTTGGCGTGCAGAAAGAGGTGATTTGCGGAATTTTAGGGGTAGAGACGAAATTTGGTCAGCCCGGTCTTGAAAAATATCGCGCCTTCGACATCTTAAATACGGGGTATGCCCTGTACGCAAGGCGGGAGGCGTTCTATCGAGACGAACTGATCAGCTTTCTTCTGTTCTGCCGAGACGAGGGACGCGATCCCTTCAGTCTGCGCAGCTCGTATGCGGGCGCAATGGGGGTGCCCCAATTTATGCCGTCCAGCATTCGAAAATATGCCATGGACTATGATGGGGACGGAAAACGCAATCTATGGGACTCTCCCGAAGATATTTTTGCCAGCGTCGCCAACTATCTCAAAATCTTCGGCTGGACTCCGTCGGGGCGCACCTATCTCCTCGCCCGCGTGGCGAGAGCACTGCCGGATACGCGGGATTTCCTGAGCCGTGGCGTTCGTCATATCACCTCGGTGGAGGCCGCCGCCCGAATGGGCCTTCAGGTGGAGGGCACCGTGGCGCAGACCGAAAAAGTGTCCTTCGCCTCTTATCAGCCGGAAGAGGGGGTGGAGCATCTGCTGGCCCTTTTTGGAAACTTCCGGGCGCTGCTTGCCTATAACTTCTCGGTGAACTATGTCCTGACGGTTTTGCATTTGTCCAACAGCCTGACCCAGAAAACGACCCCCTAGTATAACGTTTCAGTAAAACATACACATATCCCGTTCACCCTGAGCTTGTCGAAGGGTGAGCTATTTCAATGGGTTCCGTTCATAGTTCGACAAGCTCACCACGAACGGTGTGTGTACAGATTGATGAAACGCTATACTAGTGTTTAATTTCATAAATGAGCGATTGTATTCTGTTCCTCGGTTCCAATCCCACCACTACCTCCCCTTGCCCCTCCTTGTAAACTATCTCTGACCCTTAATCTGTGCTGGACACGGTAGTATGGGACAAGAGGTGGGGAGCCTACTTGTAAACAGCTACCGTCGATGCCTCAGCAATGTCATCCTGACGTTGTAGGCCAATCCATACGCTCTTTGT
>CAZQIT010000106.1:0-7418 GCA_964592995.1 uncultured Nitrospirota bacterium
CTTTGGATTCTTGTTTGGCGGGTATCTTGATGACGCGCGTTAGCAAATATATGGCTTCTCGTGGATTTCCATAGACACTTAGAATATAGTCTTTCCGCGCTCTAGGATGTTGCACTTCGTTATTGAATTGGCATGGCCAAAGTCTTGACGAAACGGCACATCACAGGGTGCCAGAATACGGAGGAGGCAATTCGTAATGAACGATCCAATTTTTATTGTCGGCGCTGGACGATCAGGAACGACCCTTCTGAGCTTGATGCTTGATACGCACTCTCGCATCGCGATTCCGCATGAATCACACTTTTTCATCTCCTACTATGAAAAGCGGCTTGGCTTCGGCAATTTGAACGACATTGGCGGGCGACAGGCGCTGGTGAAGAGTATTTTGGGGGAGCCTTTTGTCCAAATCTGGGACCAGCAAATTAAAATCGAGGAAGTCGATTTGGACCAGTGTTATTCACTGGCGGGTACAATCAATCAGATTTATTCGGCCTACGCCCGACGTTTTGGGAAAGACCTCTGGGGCGATAAAACCCCCGCTTATACAACAAACGTGGATGCACTCAACGACATGTTTCCGACTGCACGCTTTATTCATATTGTCCGAGATGGCCGTGATGTGGCACTGTCTGTCATACGACAAACTTGGGGCGCCAAGGATTTTACAATGGCCATTCAATATTGGATGTACACGGTGACACTCGCGCGCAAGATGCTCGGTATGCTCCCAAAGCATCGCGCGATCGAACTCAGATATGAGGATTTAATTGCCAATCCAGATGCAGAACTCCACAAGCTGACCGATTTTTTAGGCCTTCACTATGAACTGGAGATGGCCTACGCTTACACGAAAACGGCTTCCAAAAAACTAGGCGATGGGATATATAAATTCCAACACACTCATCTTTTGGAGTCTCCTTCCCTGACTCAAACGTATAAATGGAGAAAAACCATGAAGTCGGTGGATCAAGCAATTGCCTTTGAAGTCGCCGGGCCGCTTTTAATGGACTTAGGTTACCCGATTGAGGTCAGGCGGCATCCATTGAGAATATTTTATAAGGCTTATTATGAAATCAGAGAAGCCCTCCATCTGAGGGTTAGGAATAGGTTTCGTCGAACAGCCCCACTTGTCAGGCCAGAAGATCGGCTCTTTTAAGTTCTCCTTTTGAATCCACCCGTTCAATAACGAAGTGTCCTACTTTAGATATTGAGTTCCGTGAGATTCTGTTTGGTTTGTTGGAGAAAATTGACACTTTGTCAGACCATTTAGGGTATTATCAGCAGCATCTGTGGAACAAGGTCCATTTCTACAAAAATCGGCTTGAGCAATTTTCTCAGGATGTCACGCACTCCATACTGAATGGATAAAATACCCATGGTCGCAATAACTGAAATCACGGCACTGGCGCATCGGGCCGGTGATTGCATTATGGAGGTCTATGCCGAGGCGCAGATCGACGCCTCGTACAAGGCCGATCACTCGCCGTTGACCCGCGCGGATATGGCCGCCCACTACCTGATCGTGTCCGAGTTGCAAAAAATGACGCCGGAGATTCCCGTCCTCTCCGAAGAGTCGCAGGAGGTGTCCTACGACGTGCGCCAGCATTGGACGCGATTCTGGCTAGTGGACCCCTTGGATGGCACCAAGGAGTTCATCAAAAAAAATGCGGATTTTACGGTCAACATCGCGCTGATTGATGACGGTGTGCCGATTTTGGGCGTGGTGCATGCCCCCGCGCTGGGCGTCACCTATTATGGGGAACTGGGGAAGGGCGCGTTCAAGCAGGCAGGCGGGGCCACCGTTCCGATCACCGTAGGCGCTTACGATCCGGCCAACTTCAAGGTGGTGGCCAGCCGGTCTCACGGTTCGGAGGAACAGGAGCGATTCCTGGATCAAATTGGCGCGACCGAGCGCGTCTCGCGGGGGAGTTCGCTCAAGCTCTGCCTGGTGGCCGAAGGGGCGGCCCACCTCTATCCCCGTTTTGGCCCAACGATGGAATGGGACACGGCGGCGGGACAGTCTGTCGTAATCGCCGCAGGCGGGAGCGTCACCGATTTTGGCGGCACGCCGCTTCGTTACAACAAGCCCGATTTACACAACCCCTACTTCATGGTGGCCGGGTCGCCCGCGTTCCCCTGGCGGAAATACATTTGATAACAGGGGTCAGTGGTCGGTGGTCGGTGGTCAGCTCAAAGCGGCCATACGTTAAACCCAGATTACGCAATAGAAATTATAGGGTAATTCGGAACCTTAAAACTGTTGGTTAGGGAGGAACCTTGATGTCTACACTGATTGCGCCGCACGGCGGTGCGCTGGTCGAATGCCTGCTCCCACCCGATCGCGCGGAGGCCGCCAAACGCGCGGCGCGCGATGCCCCGTCGTGGGACGTCACGCCGCGTCAGTTGTGCGATCTGGAACTGCTGCTCAATGGGGGATTTTCGCCTCTTTCCGGTTTCATGACGAAGGCCGATTATGATTCGGTTGTGCAAAGGATGCGATTGAACGATGGCCTGCTCTGGCCGATGCCCATCGTCATGGATGTGACCGAGGCCTTTTCCAAAACCATCACGGCAGGCACGAAGCTGGCCCTGCGCGATCCCGAAGGGGTCCTGATTGCCCTTCTGCATGTCTCCGACATCTGGACGCCCGACCGGACGCTGGAGGCCCAGAGGGTCTACGGGACGGAAGACCCGTTCCATCCGGGGGTGGATTTCATCCTGAACAAAACCCATCCGGTCTATGTCGGTGGAACGGTGGAAGGGGTTCAAATGCCGTCGCATTATGATTTCAAGCGGCTTCGGGCCACCCCGCGCGAGATTCGAGATCGGTTTACGCAACTGGGCTGGCGGCGGATTGTGGCCTTTCAGACGCGCAACCCGATGCACCGGGCGCATCAGGAACTTACCTTCCGCGCGGCGCAACGGGCGGAGGCCAACCTGCTGATTCATCCGGTGGTCGGCATGACCCGCCCCGGCGACATCGACCACTATTCCCGCACCCGCTGCTACGAACACCTGCTGAAACAATATCCGGAGCAGACGACGATCTTGAGCCTGCTCCACCTGGCCATGCGGATGGCCGGCCCCCGCGAGGCGGTCTGGCATGCGATCATCCGAAAGAATCATGGCTGCACCCACTTTATTGTAGGCCGAGACCACGCAGGACCAGGCAAGGATCAAAGCGGAAAGGATTTTTACGGGCCGTATGACGCCCAGGAGATGGTGGCCAAATATCAGAAGGAACTCGACATTGAGATGGTGCCGTTTCAGGAGATGGTTTACGTTCAGGACCTGGCCGGATACCTGCCCGACAACGAGGTGGCGCCGGGCCAGACCGTGCTCAACATCTCCGGCACCGAGTTTCGGCGGCGACTGCGCGAGGGGTTGGACATTCCCGAATGGTTTTCATACCCAGAGGTGGTGGCCGAACTGCGCAAGGGCTATCCACCCCGGCACGGACAAGGGTTCTCCATTTTTTTCACGGGGCTGTCGGGCGCTGGAAAATCGACCATTGCCAACGCCCTGATGGTCAAGCTCCTAGAGATGGGCAGCCGGTCGGTGACCCTTTTGGATGGAGACCTCGTCCGAAAACACCTCTCCAGCGAGTTGGGATTCTCACGGGAACATCGGGATTTGAACATCCTGCGCATCGGCTATGTAGCAAGCGAAATAACCAAGCATGGCGGGATTGCCCTCTGCGCCCCGATTGCGCCGTATCAGGCCACCCGACGGAAGGTGCGCGAGATGGTTTCGGAAGTCGGCGGATTTGTCGAAGTTTATGTTTCGACCTCCCTGGAAGTTTGCGAGTCCCGCGATCGAAAAGGGTTGTACGCCAAGGCGCGGGCAGGCCTGATTCAACAGTTTACCGGCATTAACGATCCGTATGAAGTGCCGAAGTCGGCGGAGTTGTCCATTGATACGCAGGAATGCTCCCCCGACGAAGCAGCCCAACGCATCCTGCTGAAGCTGGAAAGCATGGGGTATATTCGATAATCATCAGAGGATCGGGAGGCACCCTGTGGTCAGCGTAATCATTCCGACCTATAATTGCGGGAAGTATCTCCGGGACGCGATGGATAGCGTCCTGAATCAAACCTATCAGGAGATGGAGATACTCGTTGTAGACGATGGTTCCACGGACGATACGCAAAGCATCATTCGGCAGCATTACCCGACCGTCCGCTATTTCTATCAGGACAACGGAGGAGCCGCAAAGGCAAGAAACAGGGGCTTGCGAGAAGCACGGGGCGAACTGATTGCCTTTTTGGATGCGGACGATGTGTGGTTGCCCACCAAGCTCGAAAAACAGGTTATATATTTTGCAGGGCATCCCGATGTGGGGCTTCTATCGACGAATCAGACCTATCGTGACACGACGGGCAGGATGCATCATGATCCGGGAAAACGGGAGCGGCTTTTTATTGGAGATTGTGTAAGAAATATCTTTCTATACAGTGGCGTCGCGACACCGACGGTCATGCTCAGACGCGAAGTCATCCAACGGGTAGGCCATTTTGAAGAGTGCTTGGTGGCTGCCGAGGACGACAACCTCTGGATGCGGATCGCCTTTTCGTACAAAATCGCGCTCATCGACGAGCCGCTCACCCTGGTGCGTGGCCGGCCTGACAGCCTCACCCAGGATTTTGATAACATTTTCAAGGGGGTGAAGGCCCATCTGGAGATGATCCAGACGGAGTATCCGAAAATCGCTGAACATCTGGGAAGCGCATTGATCGCGAAGAAATACGCTTTTTTATATCGCAGTGCCGCCTATCACTATTATCACCGCAGTGACTTTACACACGCCAGGCAAATGGCTCGAGAGAGCTTGAAATATATGTGGAATCACCGTGCAATGACCTATCTTGTTGCGTCCTATCTGCCGTTATGGCTCATACACCGATGCAAGGCAGTCCGAAACCGTGTCTCTTGATCCTCTCCTTCTCCACAACTCCGATAACCCGACGGGGCATGCTCCCCCCGGAAGAGGGTGTATTCATCCCCTCGGAGGCGCAATCCTGACACGACGAGCATCATCATGAGTTTCTGGTTTGCACTGCTGTATCTGGTTGTGGAATACATGCGGCCACAATCCATGTATGAGGGATTGTCCGGCCTCCCCCTGGGCAGCCTGGTCGTTGCCGGCATGATCTTTTTTTTCTTTCTGGAAAAACAACAGACCCATACCGCCCATTTTCAGAATCAATTCATAATGGCATTTTTCTTCTGGATACTGGTGTCGTCTGCATTTGCCTACAAACCGGACGTTGCCTGGAAACTGTTTCTCGACTTTGGAAAGTGGATCGTGATTTATTTTTTATTGATTCATATTGTTAATGACAAGAAAAAGCTCTATCTCTTCCTGCTGGTTTTTTTGATCCTCAATTTCAAATACAGCCAATATGCGGTTCGGGTGTGGGTTGCAAACGGGTTCTATTCCGATCCACGGGGATTGTATGAAGGCGGGGGAATCGGTTCTGGTTTTTTTAAAAATCCAAACGATTTTGGCGTTGCATTGAATTCGGTCTTTGGCCTCAGCTATTACCTCATCGCCGCAGACACACAAAAACAGTGGCATGGGTTTAAGATGCGTTGGTTCCATCTGGCAACTACGCTGTCAATTCCGCTGGCCATCCTGTCCACCAGTTCAAGGGGTGCGGCAGTGGCGTTTGGGGGGGTCGTCCTGGGTATTTGGATCAAAAGCAGAAGAAAGATGATTGCTCTTTTCGGTGTTCTCATTGCCGCGATTTCCTTTATCGTCCTCATTCCAGACGACAACTGGAGAAGATTTGAGAACATGGGTGATAAAAAAGACGCGACAAGTCAATCCAGGCTTGACCTATGGCGCGCAGGGCTTCGCATGGCCAATGAAAATCCGATTACCGGTGTGGGGCCCAACAACTTTCCACTGTACAACATGGAGCAATATGGTAATGCACACGGTACAGTACCCCATAATATCTTTATCCAAGCCCTCTCCGAACTGGGCTATCCCGGGCTGATCCTCTTCATCGCGATGATCCTGGGTTGCTTCTACAACCAGAGGAATATCCGTCGCCTCCTGATCGAACGGCAAATTGACGATCCTTTCTTGTATTGGCTTTCACATGGATTGGATATTAGCTTGATCGGATTCATGGTGAATGGCTTTTTCATTACGGTGCTTTATTATCCATTCTTTTGGATGTTACTGACCCTTGGCGTCGTGTCGATGAACATCCTCCGTCAGCTTCCACCGGGCACCAGGGAAAGCCCTGATGCCCGGCCTAGAAATGACCGTTTTCATCCATCCCGTGGTGAAATCTTGTGAAGACCCTTCTCTATTTAATTGAAACGGGCGGTCCAGGCGGAGCGGAGAAGGTGCTCATCAATCTGGCCACACACCTTGATCGCCGCCAGTATCGGCCCTGTGTGGGGCTTCTTAAGAAGGGCTGGCTCTCCGATACCCTGCAAGCAGCGGGGGTCGAAGTCTTTTTCTTTCGCCACCGTAGACCCTATGATCCGGTCTGCCTTGGGGAGATCATCCAGTTTGTGAGGCAAAACCATGTGGCGCTGATCCATACCCACGAATTCATGATGAACACCTATGGCGCATTGGCAGGAAGGATCATCGGAGTCCCGGTGGTTGCCACCGTCCATGGGAAGAATTATTTCTGGGAACGATGGCAGCGTCGTCTGGCGTACCGAATGGTTGCAAAGTCTACGTACTTTGTGGCAGTGTCCCGTCATCTGCAACAGTTCATCCATCATCGCCTGAACATTGCGGAGCGACACATTCACGTCATCCATAACGGGATCGCGATTCCCCCTCCGCAGGATGTCCACCAGATGGCATCGTTATATCAGACATTAAAGCTTCCACAAGGTGTTCCGATCGTGGGTATGGTCGGAAGCCTCTATCCCGTGAAGGGGTATCCCGTTTTTATTGAAGCCGCCCGTCAGATCCGCCATGTTTTTCCAGAGACCATTTTTTTAATCGCCGGGTGCGGACCCCTCCTGCCCACACTCAAGGCGCAGGCGGCGGCGTGCGGATTGGGAGATCGCATTCGATTTCTCGGATTCAGAGAAGATGTGCCCCACTTATTGCAGTTGATGGACGTTTTTGTCCTCTCTTCCCTGGACGAGGGATTCTCGCTGGTGACGCTGGAAGCGATGGCTGCAGGCAAACCGGTTGTCGTCACGCGAAGCGGCGGGCCGGAAGAGATCGTCGAAGATGGCGTGCACGGGGACCTGGTCCCCACAAATGATGCGTCTGCGATTGCGGAGAAGACGCTCCTTCTGCTTCAGGACCCCTCGCGCGCCCAATCCGTAGGTCTTGCAGGGCGTCGGCATGTGGAAGCGCACTTTACGCTGGGGCATATGTTAGCGCAGTATCAAACACTATATGACAGCGCAGGATGACTTGTTCGGGAGACGTC
>CAZQIT010000107.1:0-15552 GCA_964592995.1 uncultured Nitrospirota bacterium
CTGGATGATGAACTCAATCGCTACCTCGCGAATGAGTACGGTGTGGCCGTGTCGAGCAAGGCCGCCTTTGCTGCGTGGCTGCAATCACATCACCCGTTCCACTGGTTCGTCGAGTTCTACGGAATCATGACTGCCGGTGGGTTTGATGTGATTATCGGCAATCCGCCCTACCTGGAAAAGCGCGAAGTCACCTACGACCTTAAGGGCTTTGCATCCCTCGATAGCGGTGCCGTGCACGCAATGTGTATTGAGCGGAGCTCTACACTCCTGCACAAGCAGGGCTCCATGAGCATGATCGTTCCGCTGGCGTTGCCGTCGACACAGCGAATGGCCATTGTGCAAGCAATGCTCGAGCGGCACGGCAATGCCTGGTATGCCAATTTCTCGTGGCGTCCAGGGAAACTGTTCGACACGGTTAATCGAGCACTCACGGTCTTTGTCGTGACACCGTCGCCTGAAGGCTGTACCTACTCGACTACGTATCAGAAGTGGACAAGCGATGATCGGACTGGTTTGTTCGCACGCCTCTCGTTTGTTGAGGTGTCCCGAGAGCGGCCCGCGTTCTGGGTGCCCAAGATCGGCCATCCAGTTGAACGTGCACTTCTGGACAAGTACCTGAATGTACGAACGCTGCTGAGTCGCTACGCGGGCAAGACCCCGCATCGCGTTTACTACCGGACGACCGGCGGCCTGTATTGGAAGGTGTTCACCGACTTCGCGCCTGCGTTCAAGATCAATGGAAACGCGGGGCATTCGACGCGAGAGACATGGTTCACCCTGCAGGATGCCAAGGCAGTTCAACCGGTCATTGCGGCACTTAGCAGCGATGTCTTTTGGTGGTGGTATTGCGTCACATCCAACTGCCGGGATCTGAATCCCTACGA
Source organism: uncultured Nitrospirota bacterium (assembly GCA_964592995.1). Lineage (GTDB taxonomy): Bacteria > Nitrospirota > Nitrospiria > SBBL01 > CAZOFZ01 > CAZOFZ01. The sequence goes on from CAZQIT010000107.1 coordinate 885, forward strand.
TGTCCACAACTTTCCGCTTCCGGAGAGCGCCGTTGCTGACACGAAGGTAGCGAGGCTCGGCAAGCAGTATCTCGCGGACATGGCTGCTAACAGTACAATGCTCGTTCGGGAGCAGCGGCAAACCGGCCGCACACAGACACAGTCCTTTAGGATTCAGAAATCGAAGCCGATCATCGAGGACATCGACCGCGTGCTCGCTTGCCACTACGGCTTCACGGAGGAGGAACTGGACTTCATCATCAACTACGACATCAAGTACCGCATGGGCCGCGACGCCGAGGAAGCGGAGACCTGACCGATGCCGCGCCAACCCGCCAAGTTGAAAACTGCGCCGAGCGCCCCGAACTTCGCCGCGCTGGTGAACGCGATCCTGCAGGTACACGAGCAGAGCTCCGCCGCAGCCAGCCGCGCGGTGAACGTGAGTCTCACCCTGCGTAACTGGCTCATCGGCTGGCACATCCGCGAGTACGAGCAACACGGCGCCGACCGAGCGGAGTACGGCGAGCGCCTGCTGGATCGGTTGGCCGAGGCATTGCGGCAGAAAGGCGTAAACCGGGCGGATGCTCGCGAGTTGCGGCGCTACCGGCGCTTCTATCTGGTCTATCCGCACATTCGGGAGTCGTTGACTCCCGAATTGCGCAGGCTGCTGCCGGCCAAAAACCCCGACAACAGGAAGATACGGGAGTCGGCGACTCCCGTATTGGGTGCAGACGGCAAGACCCTGATCTCCCGGCTCTCCTTTACTCACCTGGCCGAGCTGCTCGAACTCGACGACCCGCTCAAACGCGCCTTCTACGAGGTGGAATGCATCCGGGGCAACTGGTCGGTGCGGGCGTTGAATCGGCAGGTCGCGACCCTGTACTTCGAGCGGTCTGGGCTGTCCACGGACAAGGACAAGCTCTCCGCGATGGCCCACGCCGCCGCCGAACAGGCCGAGCCGAAGCTCGCCATCCGCGATCCGTACGTGTTCGAGTTCCTTGGCCTGAAGGCGAAGGAGGTCGTGAGCGAATCCGACGTCGAGAGCGCCTTGCTAGACAAACTCCAAGATTTCCTGCTGGAACTGGGGCACGGTTTCTGTTTCGAAGCGCGGCAGAAGAGCATCGTCATCGGCAAGACGCGCGGTTTCGTGGACCTGCTCTTCTATCACCGCATCCTCAAGTGCCACGTGCTCATCGAGCTGAAGGTGGACAAGTTCCGGCACGAACACCTCGGCCAGCTCAACACCTATGTAACCTGGTATCGCAAACACATGATGGCCGAAGGCGACAACCCGCCCATCGGACTCCTGCTTTGCACGCAGAAGGACCACGCCCTGGTGGAATACGCCCTGGCCGCCATCGACAGCCGTCTGTTCGTCTCCAAGTACCAGATCGAACTGCCGAACAAGGAAGACCTCCAGCGCTTCCTGGAGGAGAAACGCCGGGAGATGAGCGATCATGGGTGAGAGGGCAAGGAACAGGGGCGGTTCGCGAACCGCCCCTACAGTGCGGCATCTTGTGAGGTCAGGGGATGGCTACCCGAACCTGCTCCTCGCCCGCCTTTGTGAGAATGCACCCGACACGCTGCACGCGATCGGTCCGGTGGCGCTTCTCGCGGCCACCAGGACCGCGCTCTTCTGCTCCGCCCGCACGCCCGGAGACGCCATCCTCCGCGCCCACGATGCCGCCCGGCGCATGCGCGACGAGGGCCTCACCGTCATCAGCGGCTTCCATTCGCCGATCGAAAGGGAGTGCCTGCGCATCCTCCTGCGCGGCAAGCAGCCCATCATCGTCTGCCCCGCCCGCGCCATGGAGACCCTGCGCATCCCGACCGAATGCCGCGCAGCGTTCGATGCGGGTCGGGTGCTATTCCTGTCCCCGTTCACGAAGCAGCCGAAGCGGGTCACGAAAGACTCGGCGCTCCGCCGCAACGAGGTCGTCGCGGCCCTGGCGGACGAAGCCTACGTCGCGCACGTGACCGCCGGTGGCCAGGCCGAGCGGATCAGAGAGATGCTGGCACGATGGGGAGTCCCGCTCGCATAAGCAGGGCGGCGGACTTGGTACTGTGCGGGCAGGCGGCCTTCTCATTCCAGTCACAATTCAAATATGAAGTAATCGTCCCCGCTCCTTCCCCCGGGCCAGGTCTCACCCCATCAAGCCGCAGGTGTTCTAGGTGACGCAGTCCCCGCCCCTTGCCTTTCCAGAATGGATTTTTATAGTGCGTCCTGTTTTGAACGACTTGTGACGTTGGGAATAAAACAGATTGGAGTGCATTTCATTCAGGAGAGGGTGGATGTCTTTAAAAGAAGTTGATCCTGAGATTGCGGCGGCGATTCGGGAGGAAGCACAGCGCGAGGAAGAGAAACTGATCCTGATCGCATCGGAGAATATCGCAAGCCAGGCCGTCATGGAGGCGCAGGGGTCGCTCATGACCAATAAATATGCGGAGGGCTATCCGGGACGGCGTTACTATGGTGGCTGTCAGTTTGTGGATGTGGCCGAAGCGCTGGCCATTGCGCGCGCCAAAACGCTCTTTGGCGCGGAGCATGCCAATGTGCAACCGCATTCGGGGTCGCAGGCCAACATGGCGGTCTATTTTTCCGTATTGAAGCCGGGCGACACGATTCTGGGAATGACCCTCTCGCATGGCGGGCACCTCACGCACGGTAGTCCGGTCAGCTTCTCCGGCATGCTCTACAAGGTCGTCTCCTATGGTGTTCAAAAGGAGACGGGCCGAATTGACTATGATGAGGTCGCACGAATTGCCGAGGCGGCGCGCCCCAAAATGTTGGTCGTGGGGGCGTCGGCTTATTCCCGCATTCTGGATTTTGAAAAATTTCGAGAGATTGCCGACCGCGTGGGGGCGTACCTCATGGTGGATATGGCGCACATTGCCGGACTGGTGGCGGGAGGGGTGCACCCCTCCCCTGTCCCCCATGCCGACTTTGTCACAACGACCACCCATAAGACGCTCCGAGGCCCACGCGGCGGGATGGTCCTCTGTCGGGAGAAGTATGCCAAAGGGCTAGACAAGATGGTCTTTCCCGGACTTCAGGGGGGACCGCTGATGCATGTCATTGCGGCCAAGGCCGTCTGTTTTCTGGAGGCCCTGAGGCCGGCGTTTGCCACCTATCAGCGGCAGGTGGCAGCGAATGCCCAGGCGTTGGCTGCGGGTCTGATGGCCAGGGGATATGCCATTGTCTCCGGTGGCACAGACAATCACCTGATGCTGGTCGATCTCACGGCGCGGGGCCTCACGGGCAAAGCGGCGGAGGAGGCGCTGGATCAGGCGGGCATTACGGTCAACAAGAATGCCGTGCCGTTTGATCCGATGCCGCCGTCGCAGGCGGGGGGCATCCGTCTGGGGACGCCCTGTGTGACGACGCGCGGGATGAAGGAAGCCGAAATGGAGCGCATCGCCGACTTCATTGACATCGTCCTGACGCAGGGAAAAGACGAAGCGGTGCTCCGGCGTCTTCACGGAGCGGTGCAGGCGCTCTGCAGCGGCTTTCCGTTTACATTAACCACTCCGTCGGTTTAGCATGTTGTGTCCATTCTGCGGTCAAATGGAAGACCGTGTCGTTGATTCACGCACCAGCAAAGAAGGCGACGCCATCCGCCGCCGCCGCGAATGCCTGACCTGTCAGCAGCGGTACACCTCCTACGAACGGGTGGAGCTGAACTTCCCCATTGTCGTCAAGAAGACCGGCGAACGGCAGCCGTTCGATCGCCAGAAGATTCTCTCCGGCATCCGGAAGGCGTGCGAAAAGCGCCAAATCAGCCTCGAAACGCTCGAATCCATCTCCAGCCGTGTTGAAAAGAAAGTTCAGCAGATGGGCCTCGGCGAAGTGGACAGCGGACAGATTGGTGAAGAGGTGATGCGACAGTTGCACGATGTGGATCAGGTCGCCTACGTCCGTTTTGCCTCGGTCTATCGTGAATTTAAAGACCTGGGACAGTTTATGTCCGAGTTAAAATCACTCCTGGGGGGGTTAAATCCGCATGAGGGAGCGACATGATCCACGCTGTCATGGAAGAAGCCCCCTCCTACGAAGTGAAGATTGAGGGTTTTGAAGGCCCTCTGGCGCTGCTGCTGCGCCTGATTAAAGACAACGAGATCAATCTCTACGATATTCCGATTGCGCTCATCACGCGACAATATCTGGAGGCCATTGACCAGATGGAGTCCCTGAACCTGACCGTGGCCGGAGAATTTCTGGTGATGGCGGCCACCCTGATTCATATCAAGTCCAAAATGTTGCTTCCCCCTTCCGAGACGGAAGCCGAGTTGGAGGAGGAAGACCCCCGGTCCAGCCTGGTTTTTCAGCTCTTGGAATATCAAAAATATAAGGATGCGGCGGGACATCTGGAGGATCGAGAGCGCCTGTGGCGGGATATTTTCAGAAGGCCGCCCAACCTGCTTGCGGCGGAGGAGGAGGAGATTCCCCTGACGGCGCTTTCCCTGAATGACCTGTTGGATGCCCTAGAGGGGGTGATGGCGCGCATGCCGGCCTCTTCCGTGATGGAGATTACCGAAGAGGCCCTGTCGGTCAAGGACCGGATGCAATTTATCCTGGAACGGATGGAGGCGGACGAGAATCTCCTGTTTGGGCAACTCTTCTCGGAGGTGGCGACCCGCTATGTGGTGGTGGTCACCTTTTGGGCGCTTCTGGAAATGATCCGTCTGGGGCTGGTACGCATCCTTCAGACAGAGTTGGGCGGCCCGATCCGTCTGTTTAAAAGCCAGGACGGAGCGTGATGGAGGACCCTGAAATCACCTCCATCCTGGAGGGACTGCTCTTTATTTCGGGCGAGCCGATCTCACTGGACCGCATTTTTGGCATCTTCAGGGAGGTGGATCGGGAGCGGCTCCTCCATCTCCTGAGCGCCCTGACGGAGCAGTATGATCGGCCCGACGGGGGGTTGCAGATCGTCTTCGTTGCGGGGGGCTATCAGATCGTGACACGTCCTGAGATCGCACCGTGGGTGCGGGAGATGGAGAAGACAAAAGGGGCCGCCCGATTGTCAAAACCAGGGCTTGAAACGCTGGCCGTCGTGGCCTATAAACAACCGGTCACCCGCGCAGAAATTGAGATGGTTCGGGGAGTGGATAGCGCCGGTGTTTTGAAGACCCTGATGGATCGAAAATTGGTCCGAATGGTCGGCAGAAGAGAGGTGCCGGGGCGTCCCATGATGTATGGAACCACCCGCCCGTTCCTGGAATATCTGGGGATCGCCGATTTGACCGCCCTCCCCCCCCTGAAGGCGTTCGAGGAGATGGCGAAGATGCCGCAGCAGGATGAACCTGCCCCATTCGGAGAGACGCAGGATGCCGCGCCAGACTCTTCTCCGGAAGAATTGAAGTCGTTTGCATGATCGGATGGATCAAACGGATCGGGCTGATCGGGCTGATCGGAATCATTCTGACCCTTAACGTCGCGTGGGCCGCCGACCCAAAACCACAGGCCGTGCTCCCCCTTCTCCCGCAGATCCGCGAGATTCAGGCGACTTACGAAAAGGTGCGGGACCTTTCAGCCGACTTTGTACACACGGTTCAATTCGGAGATTTCGAGAGCCGTTCCGTCTCTTCCGGAAAGTTCTTCTTCAAAAGGGGAGCGGGGGATGCCCAGACTGGGGCCGGAAAAATGCGGTGGGATTATGAGGCACCGCAGCGGTCTCAGATTTTTATAGACGGCGAGTCGGTGCTCCACTACACGCCGGAACATCGGCAGGTGATGAAAAGCCGTCTCCAGGCAGCCTCCTCCCTTCCGCTTCGACTCCTCTCCGGCAGCGGGCGGATCGACCGCGATTTTCAGGTCGTGATGGGCGATGCGCCCAACACCTGGCTTTTGACCCCCCGGGAAAAGATCGCCGGCATTGCCCGGATCAAGGCACGAACCTCCCCCTTCCCGCCGCTGGGCGGGCCGATCCTGACGGAGGTGACGCTGCACGAAGACAACGGCAACATCGTGACCTTCTCCTTTGAGAAGATTCGGGTCAATCAGGGCCTGAAAGACGATCACTTCCGCTTTACGCCCCCCAAAGGGGTTGAGGTGATCGAATCACCCTGAGGTCGGCGGGGCCGCGCGTTTTGGGAGCGGGAGATAGGGTTGGTTACGCAGGCCTTCGTATACCTCGGTGGGCCGGAAAATGTGATTGTCCTGCACCTGCTCAATCCAGTGTGAAAGCCATCCAACCACGCGGGACATGGCAAAGATCGGCGTAAAAAAATCCGGTTCAATACCAAGGGCGCGATAAAGAACACCCGAATAAAAATCGATGTTGGCGTAGACCCCTTTGGGCGCAAGATACCCTTCCGAAACCGCTTCCACTTCCGTCGCCACTTCGTAGAGAGCCGATTTCCCCTTCTGTTCAAACAACTGCCGGGACAGCGACTGCAGAATGAGGGCGCGGGGGTCCTTCACCTTGTACTCGCGGTGTCCCATGCCCATGATTTTTTTTCGGGCGTCGAGTTTGGCTTCAATGTAGGGCCGGACGCGATCCACCGATCCGATTTCCTTAAGCATCGTCAGGACCTTCTGACTGGCCCCCCCGTGTAGCGGCCCTTTGAGGGTGCCGATGGCGGAGGAGACCACGGTATAGGGATCGGCCAACGTTGACGCCGTCACCAATCCGCTGAAGGTGGAGGCGTTCATCGTATGCTCTGCGTGCAGCACCAGACAGGTATCCAGAATCTGAACCGAAAGCGGTTCGGGCACCTTTCCGGTGAGCATATAAAGGAAGTTCTCGGCATGTGTCAGGTCGTCCAGAGGCGAAAGATCGGCATCCCCCCGCCGTAAACGCGCACAGGCCGCAATCAGTGTGGGGAGTTTGGCAATCAGGCGGACGGCGGAAAGATATTGGGTCTGCGGGTCCTGTACGTCGGAGACGGGATAGAACATTCCCAGGGCGGCGACCGCTGCCTGAATGGCGTCCATCGGGTGTCCCTGTTCGGGAAGACACTTGATGAGGTCGATCATGCGATATTTCACCCGGCGATGCGTGCGTAAATCCTGATCGAACGCGGAGAGCTGCGCTGATGTGGGAAGGTTCCCGAAAAGGAGCAGCCATGTCGTCTCAATAAAATGACTCTCCCGTGCGAGGGTTTCAATCCGAATGCCCCGGTATTCCAGGATACCCTTCTCCCCGTCCAAGTAGCTGATTTTCGATTTGGCGGCAGGGACGCCCGCCAAACCCGGTGAGAAATCGTTCATGGCAATGCCTCCTTCTGATAAAAGACCACTTTATTCTGCGCCGGACATCCACGCTGTCAAGGTTACCCCGATCCTGCTTCTATCGCAGGCTCGACCCACGGCGCGGGCAGGGCCTTGCTCGGTTTGACGCCCAAGCCTTTGAGCATCTCAGCCTGGCGGATGACATTCCCCTGGCCCTCGCTGAATTTCTTTTTGGCGTCGTTGTAGACGACTTGCGCCTGCCCGATGCGCTCCCCCACCTTTTCCAGATCGGTCACAAAACCCACGAGCCTGTCGTATAACTCCGCGCCACGGCTTGCGATCTCCTTCGCATTGCGGCTTAAGCCCTCCTGCCGCCACAGGTAAGCGACCGTGCGCAGCACAAACAGCAGGGTGCTGGGGCCAACCAGTAACACGTTGCGCTCCCATGCATAGGAGGACAGCTCACGGTCGTGGGTGACGGCCAACATGAAGGCGGGTTCCAGCGGGATAAACATGACCACGAAGTCGAGCGACTTGAGGTCGGGGATCGTTTGATAGCTCTTCTCGGAGAGGCCCTTGATATGCGCACGGACGGATTCCAGATGCCGCTTGAGGGCGGCGGCCCGTTCCGTCTCCCCCTCTGTCGTGTCAAAGAGTCGATAATCCGGCAACGTCATCTTGGAATCCACTACCAAATGGCGGTCGTCGGGGAAATCAATTATCACGTCCAGAATGTTCGTCTGTCCCTCCCGGCCTTTAACGCCCACCTGACGCCGGTAGTTCTGGCCAAGCCGCAAACCGGTCTTCTCCAGCACATCGTCCAGGATAATCTCGCCCAGGTTACCCTGGGCCTTGCGGTCGCCTTTGAGCGCCAGCGTGAGGTTCTGCGTCTCCCGACTGAGCGTGTTGTTCAGTTGCGTAAGCGCCGCGACCTGCGTCATCAGGGCGCTGCGATCTTTGCTTTCGCTTACGTAGACCTCTTCGACTTTAGACTGGAAAGCCTTGATTTTCTCTTGAAGGGGATTGAGTAGGTGGCCCAGGTTGAGTTGATTCTGCTCGGTGAATTTTTTGCTGTTCGCATCCAGGATGTCGCCCGCCAGCGCCTTGAACTGATGGCTCAGTTGTTCACGCGCCTCCTGAATCAGGGCGATCTTTTCCTGGGACTGAATCCGTTCCTGGTCCAGCGTGATGGTCAACTCGGTGACTTTGGATTGGAGCGCGGTGCGGTACACCTCACCCGCAGCGCGACCGCTGGCCTCGGCCAGAGCGATCTGGCCCTTGCGCACCAGCCAGACCACGCCGCCACCCGCCAGTAGACCGGCAATCAAAAACAGGAGATGGGTGATGGACACCTGCATGGCAGCCTCACGATTTTTGGGATGCGAACCACCGGAACAGGGGGGGAACATCCACTTTGGAGGGGAGTTACGAAGCGGGAAAGAAGGATTTGAGGACGAGGGCGATGATACCGCCGGTCATCAGCCCCATCATCCATTTCAGAAGCAACAGGTCGGCTTTGATGGGACCTAATTCCCTTTGTATGTCGGCGCGTAAGGTTGCAAAGTCAATCTGCAAGTCTTTACGTGTGACAAGATCAGATTCACCCTGCGCCTCTTTAAAGGCCTCCGAGATGGACTCGGCCTGGAGCGTGGACATCCCCGCCGCTTCCAGCTTGCGAACAAACCGATGTGTGTCAAACGTCGCAGTCATCATGTCGAGAGTGTAGCACAAGCCGTTTGTGGTTTGCACGCTGCGTTAGGTCTCATCCATTGAATAACATGGGTCTATGTGGTTTCAAGTGGGTTGTCTCGTCCGACGCCTGTAAGCGCCTTCGAATATGTCTCGGCAAGGACTGCCTCTGCATGCCGGTTGGCGTCGTGGGCGGTGTTGTACCGGAGCGTCGCGTTGGCGAAAATAATCTGCGAGCCGCTCAGGTACCCCGCGTCGGGATCGCTCAAGTGATGATACGCGGGCCGGTAGCTGATTTCATAAAATGGACGCAGAAACGGGGATCGTCCATCAGGCTCTCCCACCTAGAACCGGAAGACTTGCCGTGCAGCAGGGTGTGCCAATATCGGTCTTGATGGAGGCTTTCCCTCTGGGCTTGCTGGAGAAGTTGGGTGATGTATTCGGAGGGCTGTGCGAGGGCCAGCACCGGCGCGAAGTGGGCCAGGAAGATAAACAAAAGGGGCAAGGCCCTCTGGAAGAAGCGCCTTGTCAGCCACACTTTTTACAACTCACCCCCCACAGCGGGCGCATCAATCCATTCGCGTTCCTCAGCCGGTTGCTGTTGGGAATAGTCCGAGGCGGCCAGTAGTTCCGCAAGCGTGTACCGCGGCCTGGGATTGGGATCAATCACCAGGCGGCCATCTGTGACGACCACGCCCACCATAGCCCCCACTTGCAGGTGCAGTTGATCGAGGAACGCTGGCGGAACGGCCAGCATAACCGAGCCGCCGACTTTACACAGACTGGTTGTGTGCATGATGCACCTCCACGGATTAAGTTACACGGAGTCATTCCCCATTAGTAAAGGGGGCCAAGGGGTTGTTCTTGATAAGGGCTTCCCGGATCAGAAAATCCAGACTCCCTGCTTCTGAATCTGTCTCAATTTGTTTATCCCATTTTGCCCAGTCCTTTTCCGAAAACCACTGCCTCAATCGGACATCGTCTTTCTCTGGCAGTGACTCAATGGCTTCCTCAATTTCACTGACGGTTGACATTCCGTCCTCCTATACGAAGAGGGGCAAGGCCCTCTGGAAGAACCCTGCCCCTTTTTGAATGCGATGCGTCACGAAGATGAATTAAGCAGGAGAACAAGATAAAGGTACGGTTACATTGTCCGGTTCGAGTGTCCATGCACCGCCAGCAACAAAATCTACAACAACACCCACGAATAGCCAAAGGATATTACCCAAGATCGTCGCAACACCGTTAAAGCTTCTATTTATCGGGACATGTCCTTTTTTGCATCCCTCTTTTTCCACAGTCACCATATGATCTTTGTCTCTGGAAAGAGAGACAACGGCAGGTGTTTCAACCTGCATACCGTTTACAGTGGCAGTAGCCCCGGGAGGATTTGAGGAAATCATAACATTTTGCCGAGTGCCGTGAACAATCGTTCCACAACCCGCGCCCGCCAACGCGACGCCCATTGCAACGACTACCCCTGTCCATTTTTTCATCATCCGATCCTCCTTGTTTGTTTATGGGATGGAACCACTCCTTGAAAACCGGTCGCACTCTATGGGAACCCGATTTGGATGTCAAGCCGTCATCAGGCAAGAGGCTCGCTTATCAACGCCTCGTTGACCCGACCCTGCGTTTTTGTGATTTTTAAACGTGTGTGCTACAATACGCGCATCAAAAACGGATGCTATTCATGCTGTGAATCATGCCGCTTTCCATCGCATTGCTAAATTGGAGAATCTCTAATGCTCTGGGCTATGGTCACGGCAGGGGTAATCTTTATGGGTGGCATGCTCATCGTTGTTTACGAAGCTTATACTGCAGGTTCAAAATAGCGCCAAATCAGGCAAGAGGCTCGCTCATCAACGCCTCCAACCTCTAGGCGCATTCCATCGGAAACATCTCTATCCCGCATTCTGTCTCGTCCGACGCCCTCAAGCGTGCCTCCGCATGGTTTCTGAGCGTGCCGCTCTCGAACAAGTGCCGCAACTCCTGCAGCTGCTCTCGGATCGTTCCCCGCCACGACCCAGAACGACTCTCTGCCTGATCATGCCATTTCAGTAGGTGGTTCATCAGCACCACAAGGCGGCTAAATACTTCCCGTCGGTCTCGTTTTGCCATGTCGGACAGGCACTCGCCAAGGTGCAGACAGTCCATCTCCGAATGCCGTCGCTGGGCAGCCAACTGCGCCATGGCCTCCAGCCACGCCGTCTCATCTTGTTGATATAAAACACCCAGGGACACCGCTTGGCGTGTGGCCATGTCGCTCCTCATTGACAGACTTCAATCAAAAACATCGGCCTGGCGTTAGCCCGTGCACTCATCTGGCGTGAGGGCCGAAACGGAGAGGGCGTGAATTTCCCCCTGCATTTCCTGCGTGAGCGCCTGAAAGACCATGCGGTTACGATTCAGCCGAGAAATCCCTTCAAATTGCCGAGAAACCACTCGAAGGATGAAGTGTCCACCGCCACCTGCTGCTCCCGCATGTCCGGCATGTTTCCAGCTTTCGTCCACGATGTCGATCTCTTCGGCCCCCAGTTGTTCGGTCATCTTCTGTCTGATTTTATCTTGCGTCTCATGTCGCATGGTTCTTCCTTGTAATCGGGATTCCGCTATGTGAGATAAATGGCTCTTCAGTCTTTTCCATTTTGAATCCCAATACGGTTTGTCGTATTATGCAACCGGCCCTGCTGGGCAAGTATTGTACTCGCCCGAAGTCCAATAACCAAGAGGGCTTCTTATCCTCTTGCAACGCCTGTCTCTGTTTTAAGTAGAATATCCCTTCGCCTGGGTCGTTCTCTTGTTACCTGAACTCCAAAGCGTCAGAAGTATGCCATCCGGAAGCGTGTCTGGCGAGGGGATGACCCTCCTGCGATCCCTGCATGCGCTGTCTGTTCGGGACGGTGATTCAATCCTGGTCGCCGTCTCCGGCGGCGCCGATTCGGTTTGCCTGCTGCACCTTTTGAAGCAACTGAACCGGTTTCCCCTTCATGTGGCCCACCTGAATCATCAATTTCGCAAAGAGGCCGACGCCGAGGCGAAATTCGTCGAAGCCTTATCGACCAGATGGGACATTCCGGCTACGATGGAATCATGGCCGGTCGAAGCGCTCTGTAAGCAGGCCCGTCTTTCGAAGCAGGAAGGGGCGCGCCATCTGCGCTATCAATTCCTGACGGAATGCGCCCAGCGCATCGGCGCACGCTGGATTGCCACGGGACACACCGCCGACGATCAGGCAGAGACCCTCCTGATGCGGCTTCTGCGAGGTGCGGGTTCCTTTGGACTTTCGGGCATTCCCAAAATCCGGAACGATCAGATTATCCGTCCGCTCCTGAGGATGACCCGCCGGGAGATTTTGGCGGAACTGACGCAGGAGGGGATTGCCCATATCGAAGACGCCTCCAATGCGACGCCGACCTACTTGCGCAATCGGATTCGCCATCGACTGATCCCCCTGCTGTTGGCCGAGAACCCCAATATTCAGACAACCCTCTGCCGGACGGCCAACCTGCTGGAGGCGGAGAACGATTTTTTGCGGCAATCTACACAGCAACATATGCCGACCGTCTGCCTTGAGAACACGCGCACCGCCATGACACTGGATGTGGTGAGGCTTCAATTACTCCATCCGGCCATACGACGGCGCGTGTTTCAGGAAGGGCTGGCGCGTGTGGGTGCGGACCTGGGTAGCCTGCGAGGGATCGGTTTTACCCATATCGAAAAACTGATGGAACTTTCGTCCGGTCCAACCGGCAAGGTCTTGATGCTCTCCGCAGGGGTGTCGGCCCGACGGGATTATGGCCGACTGATTCTTTCGCGCTCCAAACTAGGGGACGCGCCCCCTTCCCCCGTGACGCTGACCGATTTGACGGGCGAACCGATCCCTCTTCCGGCATGGGGAATCCGACTGCTTGTGGATCGGCGGTACAAACCATTCTCCTGTAATGTCGCCTCGTTTGATCTGGATCGGATTTCGCTTCCGCTGGTGATGCGTGGCTGGCAGGCGGGCGACCGGTTTGTGCCCGTCGGCATGAACGGACGGCACAAAAAGCTTCAGGACTTTTTTTCGGATGAAAAAATTCCCCGGCAAAATCGGAGCCGGATTCCGCTGCTGACCTGCCAGGCGGGAATTGTGTGGATTGTCGGCCATCGCGCCGATGGCCGTTTCGTCGCGTCGGAAAAAACAGAACGGGTTCTCAGCGTGGAAGTACGGCAGTCAGGAGAGGAGAACCATGACACCCGATGAACGGTACATGCGGCAGGCGCTTCGGCTGGCCGGATTGGGGCGCGGGAAGACCCGTCCCAACCCGATGGTGGGGGCCGTGGTGGTCCGAGACGGCAGGGTGGTGGGAACAGGGTCTCATCCGGGGCCAGGTTTGCCCCATGCCGAGTTGTTGGCGCTGACCGAGGCCGGGGCCGCAGCATCGGGTGCAACGCTGTACACGACGCTGGAGCCTTGTTGTCACCTCAACAAACGCACCCCCCCCTGTACTGGGGCGATCCTGCGAAGCGGGGTACGGCGTGTCGTAACGGCCATGATGGACCCAAACCCGCAGGTCTCTGGAAAAGGCGTTGCGGTGTTGCGCAAGGCGGGCATCGAAGTTGAAGAAGGTCTCTGTCTCGCCGAGGCCCTGCATCTTAACGCGCCCTACGTCAAATTCATCACGACCGGTTGTCCGTATGTGATCCTCAAGGCAGCCGCAACGTTGGACGGACGGATCGCCACCCGATCGGGCCAATCGCAGTGGATCACCTCCGAAGCCGCCAGGCGAGATGCGCGGAAACTGCGGGCGGAGGTGGATGCCGTTCTGGTCGGCGTGGGAACGGTCCTGGCCGACAACCCCAGGCTGACGGCGCGCATATCCGGCGCCCGCAATCCCTTACGCGTTGTGATCGATCCGATGTTGAAGACGCCGATGGATTCGCATCTGTTGATGGAAACCGACGACGCCGAGACCCTCGTGGTCGTCACCTCCCGCGCACCGAAGAGAAAAACGGCCCTGCTGCAAGGGCGGGGCGTGGCGGTCGAAGTGCTGCCGTCTCAAAACGGAATTATCCCGTTCGACCTGATTTTGAGTCGGCTGGGGCAACGGGGGATCATGTCGCTCTTGATCGAGGGAGGCAGCGGGGTGAATGGACTGGCCCTGCGGTCGGGAATTGTGGATCGGGTGATTTTTTATCTGGCCCCCAAACTGTTGGGGGGGGGAGACGCGATCGGGCTTTTTTCGGGAAAAGCCATTTCCGATCTGGCTGCGGCCGTTGTGCTACGGGATTTGCGGGTTAAAAAAATCGGCGGCGACCTTCGCGTGGAAGGGGTGCTGCGCACGGCTTGCCATCTCGACCGAATAGGTTTCAATCCGTTGGGCGTTGACGGCCTGCACCGCCCGAACCCGGCCCTGGGTGTATAGGCGTCGGAGATCTGTTCTAGCCGTTGCCGGTAGCCGTCGGTGCGGGTCAATTCCATGTGAGTCCCATCCGATCGAGGTGTTCTTCCTCTCTTGCCACCACGGTGTCGTACAGCCCGTAATGGGTCAGTCCCGGGTGGCTATCTATGCCCGTATATCGGAGCGACGCGTCTTCGTAGCGCCGGAAGGCGAACACGGCTTGGTTCATCTGTTCAGTGTTGAACACCTTGAGCCGCACAAGCAGGTGGAAATCCTTTACCGTCAGACCGGTTACGGTCATAAACAAATCGGGTTCAATCTTGGTAATGACATCCTGGAGCGTGTTCTCCCGGAAGTCGGTCAGATACATGAACGCCGGAATGCGCGTGGCGAACTTGATGAGCTTTTCCTGCACCAGCTTGCGCTTGGACTTGTATTCCTT
>CAZQIT010000108.1:0-17647 GCA_964592995.1 uncultured Nitrospirota bacterium
AAACCGCGCGCATGGCGCTGACCCATGCAAATGAGGCCATTGATCTCTGGGTGGATGCTGCGAGGGATTGGGGTGACCCCATTCCGGAGCCAAAGGGGCACCGGCTCATGTTGGCCTGATGATGACTTCTCTCAAAAGAAATAAAATCACGGTGGTGGGTGCGGGCCATGTCGGTGGCACCACGGCGCAGCGGCTGGCCGAAATGGAGATGGCTGACGTGGTGCTGCTTGACATCGAGCAGGGCTTGTCCGAAGGGAAGATGCTCGATCTGACCGAGTCGGCCCCGATTTACGGCTACGACACGCGGCTAACCGGCGCTACCGGCTACGAAGAGACGGCGGGTTCCGACATCGTCATCATCACCTCCGGCGTCGCCCGCAAGCCGGGGATGAGTCGGGACGACCTGCTGCGGGTGAACGTCGGCATCGTTCGGGCGGTCACCGAGTCGGTGGCAAAGACGTCTCCGGACGCCATTTTGCTGGTCGTGGCCAACCCCCTGGACGCCATGACCTACGTGGCCCATCGGGTGAGCGGTTTTGCGCGCGGGCGGGTGATGGGTATGGCGGGGGTGCTGGATTCGGCCCGATTCCGCGCGTTCATTGCGATGGAGTTGGACGTTTCGGTGGAGAGCGTCCATGCCTTTGTGCTGGGTGGTCACGGGGACGGGATGGTGCCGCTGCCGCGCCTCACGACCGTTGGGGGCGTTCCGGTGACGGAGATGATGCCCAAAGACCGCCTGGATGCGCTGATTCAACGGACGCGCGACGGTGGCGCAGAGATCGTCCGGCTGCTCAAAACCGGATCGGCCTACTTCGCCCCCTCGGCGGCCGTCGTGGAAATGGCCGAATCCATCCTGAAAGACAAGAAGAAAATCCTCCCCTGCGCCGCCCTTTGCCAGGGCGAATACAACGTGGACAACCTGTTCGTCGGCGTTCCGGTGAAGCTGGGTGCGGGGGGCGCCGAGCAAATCATCCAGATTGCCCTCATGCCGGATGAAGCGGCCGCATTCCAAAAATCCGCCGCCGCTGTTTTCGACCTTTGCCGCGCCGTGGATAAAATGCTCTAATGCGGAATGATTGACAGGCCCCGCTGTGTACTTTTATGATCTGGATGCGATGGGCATTGTGCGGGCGTCCTGTGTGAAAACAATCTTGGGAGAAGGAATACGCGAGTGGAGAAAATACGGCTTTCTGAAATCTACCACGAAGAGACGAAGTATCATGAAGCGAAGATGGGCAAATACCAGCGGCAATTGGACTGGAATGCGCAACCCCTTCCCTATAAGGAGTACCACAGCGAAAAAAAAGTCCCCCTGATTCCGTATCTTCCCTTCCAGAACAATCCCCTCACGGGCGAACCGTTGACACCGGCCCGCGAAGAGGTGGGGTATCCGATCGGGCGCGACGAGATCTCCAGGCTGCTCTATTTTACAAACGGCGTAACCGGTATTCTGCAATATATCACCGGCGGGAAGCTCTTTTTGCGGGCAGCCCCCACGGCGGGGGGGCTTTATCCGACGGAGATATATGTTGCCATTCGGGACCTTTCCGCGCTGGAGAACGGCATTTATAATTTTCAGGCTAGGGATCATTGCCTGTCTCCGGTTTGGGAAGGGAACTTCTGGTCGGAATTTGAAAGCTATTGCATGCAGCATGAAGCCATCGCTCAGGCGCATCTTCTCATCATTATGACCGCCGTTTACCAGCGCAGCGCATGGCGCTATCAGGAACGCGCCTACCGCCGCATTCTCCTGGATACGGGCCACGTTATCGGAAACCTGACTGCATATGCCCCGCATGAGGGTTTTTCCCCTTGTCCAATCGGCGGTTTTTTTGACGCAGCGTTAAACCGCCTTCTTTTTCTGGATGAATCCCAGGAAGGGGTTTTGGCCGTCATTGCACTCCCTCAAAGCGGAAAGGTCAATCCCGACGGCATCCGCCAGACCTCCCCAGGCTCCAGTCGGAAATCCGTGCCGGAAGAGCGCCCGCTCCAACTTCAACTCCATGCCGCATCTTCCATTGTACCGGATGAAACAACGGGAGAAGGGGCATGGGAAACCCTCCCCACGTTTGACTTTCTGGAATCCAGGCACCCCATGCAGCCCACCCTCTCGCTGACACATACGTTGACCGACCTCGGGGAAGAAGACCTCACGCAGACCATTCTGAGGCGCCGTTCAACCCGCGCTTATACGGGGGGGGCCTTTTCACCGACAC
Source organism: uncultured Nitrospirota bacterium (assembly GCA_964592995.1). Classification (GTDB taxonomy): domain Bacteria; phylum Nitrospirota; class Nitrospiria; order SBBL01; family CAZOFZ01; genus CAZOFZ01. The sequence continues at coordinate 2,217 of CAZQIT010000108.1, forward strand.
AGGTCTCTTCCCTCCTTTCCTACGCTTATGCCCCCTTTTCTTCCAGGCGCCACTCGCTCTTTGCGCCGTCGATTCTGGAAACCTATGTCATCCTTCAAAATGTGGACGAATGGCATGAGGGCGTTTATTATTATGCCCCACGGAGCCTGTCACTCCGCCTCCTGGCCGCAGGTGATTTCAGACCGCAGAGCTGGCATTTCTGTCTGGGACAGGAAATCGCTCGCGACGCTGCCGCCATTGTGATCCATGTCGCGCACTTGAAAATGGCGCTGGAACAATATGGGGATCGCGCTTACCGATATTTACACATGGACGCAGGACAGATCGGACAGCGCCTGAACCTAGCCGCCGTACACCTGGGCTTGGGCGCGAGCGGCATCGGCGGATTTTACGATGACGAGGTCAACGCGCTCCTGGGACTTTCACTTGACCATATTGTGGTATACATCACCACCTTAGGGGTACCACAGGAATAGCAGTCAGATGGAGGCATTTATGGCGGACGTGGACTGTATCCGTTGTCTTAAGACAGGGGGCGTAATCGAACAGATGTCCTACGGCGGAAAAATCGGCGCAGCGCTGAAGGAAAAAGTCTGCAACGCATGTTGGATCGAGTGGTATGCGCAGTCGATTAAAGTGATCAACGAGTACCGTCTGAATTTACGTGAAGCCTCCGACCGGGAAGTTTTGTCCACGCAGATGAAAATTTTCTTTCGGATGCTCCCCGCGCCACAACTCGACGGAGTGAGCGGACTTCCCCTTGGTACCCCCCCACCTGCGCTTCCCTCGTAAGGATTTCGCTTTGCGCCCACCTACCCCCGCTTCGGCCACCGTGCGTGACGTGATGGACCGCCTTTCGACCCTCTACGTTCATGTCAGGACGGAGCTTCGCCATCAAAATACATTTGAGCTGTTGGTGGCGACGATCCTCTCGGCGCAATGCACCGATGTACGCGTTAACCAGGTCACCCCAGCCCTTTTTTCGCGCTATCCGACGCCATTTCATTTGATGGGCGTCGATCCGGAAGCGGTGGAGGTTCTCATCCATCCCACCGGTTTTTATAGAAACAAAGCCAAAAATATTATCGGATGCGCAAGGGGTCTTGTGGAACGCTTTGAGGGCCAGGTCCCGGACACCCTGGAAGCGCTCATCACCCTGCCTGGGGTCGGACGTAAAACAGCGAATGTCGTGCTGGGATGCGCCTTCGGGCAACCTTCTGTTGTCGTTGATACGCACGTCCGACGGGTGACGCGCCGCATACAGTGGACCCGGTCGGACAACCCCGAACAGATCGAACGCGATCTTTGTAGTCTGCTGCCACGAGAACAATGGACGGACGGTGCGCATCGCCTGCTGCTGCACGGAAGATATACCTGTACGGCTCGGAATCCACGCTGTCTGACCTGCCTGTTGTTCGATCTCTGTCCAGCAGAGACGGAAAAGACCCGTGCGCAGACGCGCGTCCAAAGTGATTGACAAAGAAACGTGGTTTGTTGTATTGAAGGCGGTAGCGTTACAGTCATGCTACCGCTACCGTGGGGAGGCTGTAGACTTTGGAGGATAGTTCTAAAAAACGACCCCATTGGGTTTTACGTCTCATGGGGGAGGCGGGGCTGGCCGTCTTCCTTGTGCTGTTCTGCTTTGTCCTTTTCTTGGTGAGCACCAAACGCCGCTTCCCCATTTTCGATCTCATGTGGCCCACCTCCCCCTCTGCCAACAGCGAGAGATCCGACACGGAGATTGCCCTGGCCACCCTGACCTCCGTTGAGAACGAGGTTCGGAGCAAGCCATCGGCCGAGATCATCTGGTCGAAAGCCTCTGCGGGGCTTAAGCTTTCCGAGTATGATTCTGTTCAGACCCTGGATAACTCCAACGCCGTTTTGACGTTTGATGCGAACAGGCGCATGACCATGGGGGCGAACTCGTTAGTGGTCATCAAGGGCCTGGAGCGGGGCTTTATCAAAAAAGAAAAGCGGCCTTTTGTGGAGATTGTGAGCGGCAGTCTGTATGGAAATATCAATGCCACACAGGCCCAGGATGAAAAGTTGGAGGTGGTGACGCCAACCTCTACCACCGAGTTTCGAGCCGGCGGAAAAGGTCAATCCCAGGCCAGCTTCCGTGTCAACGTAAGGCCCGATAAAACTTCCAATGTGACCGTATACAAGGGAAGTGCGACGGTCCGTGCACAGGGCGTCAGTGTGGAAGTAGGGGAAAATCAGACGACACAAGTTGGGTTGACAACGCCTCCGACTGCCCCTCAACTCCTGCCTGAACCGGTATCGCTCCTTGTGCCGCATGACGGCGTGGTGTATGTCCGGAAGGATACCGCTCCGGAGATTGCGTTGACATGGGATCCCCCGAAGGAGGCAGGTAGTTATCGTCTACAGGTTTCCAATCGTCCGGAGGTTACGTCGCCCTTCATTGACGAGATCCTTCCCGGACCGGAGCGACATCTCTCCGGTCTTGAAGCTGGGGTCTATTATTGGCGCGTGGCAGCCTCGGATGTGCATGGCATTGAGGGGAACTGGAGTCTCATCCGAAGACTGGAGGTTATCCACCCGGTGTTCAAAATATCTTTCCCCGAAGAAGCCCAGGTCTTTGATGCAGAGCACCTCTGGGTAGAGGGCGAGTCTGCGCCAACCGACACGGTTTATCTCAACGGGATACGGGTCACAGTCAACGAACGGGGTCTCTTCAGGGAGCAGGTTTTCTTGACTCAGGGAAAAAACCTGATCGTTGCGGAGGCGATTGATCCCCTGGGTGCCTCCCTCTTCCAAACACGAACCATCACGAGAGAGCCATAACGATGGACCTGCGAAAAGGTTCCTTCGTCCCCCTATTTCGCTTTCACCCTTCCATCCGCCTCAAGTTGCTCTTGACCATGCTGTTTGTGGTCACGGGCGCTGTCAGTGTCATCACCCTCACCGTTATCAACCTGCTCCACAAAGATAAAGCCGCCTACATCTTTGACTCGACGACAGCCGTTGCCATCCATATGGCGGAAGAGGTTAACGCCAGGCTGGAGAACGACATTATACAAATGAGAGTCTTGGCACACGCACTCCTGTCCAATGAGATTAAACAGAAAGAGGGGTTCACCAAGAGACTTTTCGACGATTTTGACGATGTCATCGCCGTCACCCTCCATAATCTCGACGGAACGGAACGGGTGACGCTCTCCGACACGGCTCTTCTGCGCGAGGCTGACATTAAAATCGAAGACATTGTCAAATACCGTAAAAAGCACCCCCTTCCCATCGAATCCTTAAAACAGACGATCTACATTCAAAATTCGACCCTTTCCTCAAAGCTCCCTTCGTTTACACTGGCTTTTTTATACCAACAGACGGAAAACTCCGGCATCATTTCTGCGGAGATTCGCCTGGACAAATTACTGGCCCTAGTACATAAATCGAATGTGTTCGACACCTTTTTAGTCGATAACCGGGGAGCGATTTTTTCACATCCCGATGTGGAACAGGTCTTGGCGCGGCAGGATGTCTCTCATCTCCCGATCGTGGCGGCATTTCTGAAGGGGGGGGGCTTTGCCCAAACCCTGGAATATTCGATTGAGGACCAGACGTTCCTGGGGTCTTACGCCCGTGTGGATTTTGGGCAACTGGGTGCCATCGTCCAAACCCCCGAGGGGGTGGCCTATTTAACGGCGCGAGAGATGATTAACACCCTCCTGATGGTTTCTCTGGGGGTGCTTTTTGTCTCAGCCCTGGCCATTCTGTTTTGGTCGCGCAGGCTAACTCGCCCCATTCAGAAACTCTCGAATGCCACGCGCGCCATCGCCTCCGGTGACTTTAGTGTCCATGTGGAGGTGAAAAGCCGTGATGAGCTTCGCCTCCTGGCCGATTCGTTTAATCAGATGGCGTCCGAACTGGGAAAAAGAGAAGCGGCGCTCAAAATGGCTCAGGTTGCGCTCATCCAATCCGAAAAAATGGCCGCGTTTGGACAGTTGGGGGCGGGCATCGCACATGAAGTCAGAAATCCACTGGCGGGCATTATGGGCTACGCACAGCTTGCGCAAAGAAGAGTCGATCTGGAAAGTCCCGTCTCCCGCTATCTTGCCATCATCGAAAAAGAGGCCAAGCGTTGCAAGGTGATTATTGAAAATCTATTGCGGTTTGCACGGCAGGAGAAAACGGTGTTTATGCCAACCGATATTCGCCGCGTGATCGAAGACGCCATCGCGATCGTGGATCATCAATTGGGCATCAACCATGTCCAGATTGAGAAATCGCTGGCGGACGACCTCCCCAAAATTAACGGGAACGATAACCAATTACAACAGGTGCTCATTAATTTACTCATCAACGCCCAACAGGCCATGCCAGGTGGTGGAACGGTTCACCTTGCCACGCGGGCGGTTCACCCCCATGTCGAGATTCGGGTTTCGGACACCGGTGCTGGCATTCCGAAAGAAAACCTGCAGAAAATTTTCGAGCCTTTTTTTACGACCAAGCCGGTGGGTACTGGAACAGGACTGGGTTTATCCGTGTCGTATGGTCTGGTGAAAGAACATGGCGGGCAGATTCTGGTCGAAAGCGAAGTCGGAAAGGGAACGACCTTCGCGATCCTGATTCCGGCGATATGATATGGGAGTGAAACCGTCGATATTGGTTGTGGATGACGAGGACTCTTTTCGGAGCGTCGTGGTGGAGCTGCTTTTAGACTCCGGATACATCTCTACGGGCGCGGCATCAGGAGAAGCGGCCCTCTCATTGCTGAATCAGAACCATTACGATCTGATTTTCACCGATCTTCGAATGCCGGGTATCGACGGCGTCACGCTTTTAAAGGAGGTTAAAAGGAAAAGCCCGACGACGGAAGTTGTCATGATGACCAGTCATTCTTCGGTTTCGTCCGCAATTGAGGCGCTCCGTCTGGGCGCTTACGATTACCTGCTTAAACCACTTGATAACATTGAAGATATTCTGCGTCTAGTGGGGCGTGTGCTGGAGAAGCGGGAGATGGAAGCCGATAAACAACAACAGGTTTCGGTGCTTCACGCCAAAAACATGGAGATCGAAAAACTTTATAATGATGCAAAGACACTCTCTATCCTAGATGGCCTCACCGGTTTATATAATCGCAGGCACTTTGAAGATGTGATGATGCGGGAGATCGGGCTGGCTGTCCGACACCAGCTTCCACTCTCGCTCGTTTTCCTAGATGTTGATCATTTCAAACAGTATAACGACCGAAACGGTCATCAGGCCGGGGATGCGTTGCTTAAACAAATTTCGCAGATGATTTTGCAGCGCGTCCGTTCGACGGATATCGTCTGTCGATATGGCGGAGAAGAGATCACGATTATCCTGCCGCATACCGCGAAGGAAAATGCCAAAACGGTTGCGGTGGGCCTGCTGACCCAAATTGCCGCCCATCCCTTCACGCATTGCGAGGACCAACCGCTGGGAGCGGTGACGGTCAGCATCGGCATTGCGGAATGTCCCACGGACAGCCGTGATACCACCGAGGTTATTCGCATGGCAGATCAGGCCCTCTATCGAGCGAAACAAGAGGGCCGGAATCGTCTGGCGACGGCATAGAGAGCGGTATCAAATCTGGGGCATGGAAAGTCTGGTAGACGCACAAGGTAAAAACGATGCCGAAAGAAGAAGGACCTCATGCAGGAACTGCAAGGGTCGTCAAGTTAAGGCGAACTGACTTGGCTTGGTTGCCTGCCGCATCTTTACCTCGAATGGTCAGGGTATAGGCGGTGGAGGGCGACAGGCCGTTCAGTGTCATGGAGTGTATTGTCACAAGCGTGGCTGAGGACGTGGTTTTAGTGCCGTAACGGATTGTGGAGGAGGCCAACTCACTTGTTATCCAAGTGACCACTGCGCCAGTGGTCGTGATGCTGGTAACCGCTGCCCCAGAGATCACCGGTGGTGTGGTGTCGGCAAAGGATTTTGATACTTCATTGGAAAAACCACTTTCCAATCCGCCGTTGTCATATGCCGTGACGGAGAAATAATAGGTCCCGAGACCCAACTCCGTTACGACATAGGAGGGGATATTCCCCGCATCAAAAGTCTGATCGTAGATGCCCGGGACCGTGCCCACATACACCTTATATCCAGTCAGGTCGGATTCGGTATTGGCGTCCCACGAAAGTTGCGCCGTTTCTGAAAACGCGACCTTGTCATGACCCAACAACAGCGCCAAACATAAAAGAGATCGCAATAAAGCTGGAAAGCCACTTTTGTACATTTTCTTCCCCTCCTGCAGCACGCATGACGATGGAATAATGAACAGCCCATTTTTATGGTAACGGTTTAACAAACATCTCTTCCTGTGTACCCTCCTTTCGGGTTTTGTCAAGCAGTTGATATGTCAGTCTCAGGAATGAACGCAGGGGCGGCCTCACGTGCGCTCGGCGGCGCGTTTATGTCGCCTGCGCGGCCACGGTGGAGACGGTCAGGAGGCTATCCTGCTGTGTGATGCAAAATTGTGTGCCCTCCGGAACAAAATCGCCGAGTTCTCCTGAGAAGAGGTCCGTCACAATTTTTTTGACAAAATCCTTGGCCATTTGAGAAGCCCCCGCACTCAAGCCCGGCGTGCTGGGTTGCCCGTATTCCATCTCCCGGCTTCCCCCAAGCTCTGCGGGGAGGGTGAACCCCTCAAACACAATCCGGCCCTCTCCCCGTGCTTCCAGGAGAGAAAGGAGTATGGCTGAGACCTGATCCATCTGGAGAATCTGCGCCGCCGGGTCCGGCGACGGGAACTCCCGAAGGGTTTCATGGAGCTTGACCTTCGCATCGTTCATCATGAGCAGCGGCGCAAGCCCCAGCAGTAATGCCCGAATGTCCAGATCGGGGGCCAGCTTCTTGGCCGCTTCAATGATTTTAATGTGCATCATGGGCAGATCAAACCGCTCCAGCACCGGGCGCTGACTCTTCGTATCGACCCGCAGCCAGCGCTGCAGACGCGCCTTCAGGCTGGGGATCGGCGCAAAGAGGCGATCTGCGAGTTTGGCCTGAATGTCGGCATGCAGGCCCTTCCCTTCGAGGAGTTTTTCCATCTCCGCTTCCACCGCATCGTTGGGAATAAATCCCGCTGCTGCGTCAATGGTGGTCTTTTGCGCTTCCAGTCGAAGTCCGGCAAAATTCACCTTGAGCATTTTGACCAGCTCCAGACAGGTCTCCGGCGTTTTGAAACTGCCGATCAGATCAACGACGTTCTGTTTTTGTAATTCGTCCTGTACGCGGTGCATCAGCTCAAACATCCTGGCAAGACGTTCTCCGGAGGCGGGGAGTACGCGCAGGGCTTCTTTGGCATGATCCCGATCCGGAGCGGTGGTGGCCGAAAGTCTTCGCGCATAAAGTCCATAAAGCGCTTCCCATATTTCTACGTCGAGGGATAGCGTGGTTTTCGTCTTTCGGGCCGCCCGTGCGCGTGAGGCCAGGGCGATTGCCGCCTCTTTCCGAATCGACTCGCTGCCATTTTCCAGCCCCGCAAGCAGGGTGCGGAGCACCGGTTCGCCATCGGGATATCCGATCGGTGCCCCTTCTTTGGGGAGGGTCATGCCCAGGGCACGCAGCAGGTGTACCATCGTCTCATCCTGCCGTGCCGTGCGACACCCCGAAAGCAACACCGAAAGTCCCTCCGGCGGGTATCGGCCCTGCGCATATTGCGCATAAATATAGAGCGCCTCTTCATCTCCGCTGGGCATCTGTTTAATCAACGCCTGATCCACATCCAGGCCGGAGGTAAAGCAGGAGAGGGTCTTGTAAAGCTCGATCCGGACCGCAGCGTCGGTCGTCTCCAATTTTAAACGACGCAAAAGATTGGGAAGCAGGGTCTCTTCAAAGGCTTTCCGTGCGTCATGCTTTTTCCCCGTAATCAGCACCGTCATCGCGTTGTGCAACAGCGAGGCGATCCCCAGTCGGACATCTGCCCAGACTGAATCAAGAAGGGGGGTGATCTGTTCAATCGCGTTTGGCGCGTCTGGCGGATATTTTTTTAAAATACGGATCTCAATTTTCCGAATCCATTCCACCGGTTCCTTTTCGATGACCTGTAAGATGATCTCCCGCACCTGCGGCGGGGGAAGGTTCGGATTGAAGGCCATTTTTTCGAGGGTTGCCTGCCGAACGGCGTCGGGTGTGCGCGCAGGATCCAATGTGAGGTTCAGATCATCCGTTGTCATGCTGTTTTCCTTTCTTATGATTGAAGTTCATCCCCGCTTACACCGCCCCTGCGGTGTTCCTTAAATATCGGCCCGTGTGGGAGAGGGATACCTCCGCAATTGCGGAGGGGGGGCCGACGGCGACGATCTCTCCTCCCCCGTCCCCCCCTTCCGGTCCCAGGTCGATCACCCAATCCGCGTTACGAATGACGTCCATATTATGTTCGATGACCACCACCGTGTTGCCCGTTTCGACAAACCGATTCAAAATGTCCAGCAGGCGCTGAATGTCCGAAAAATGAAGGCCGGTGGTCGGCTCGTCCAAAATGTACAGGGTGCGGCCGGTGGCGCGCCGGGACAACTCCCTGGAGAGTTTAATGCGCTGTGCCTCGCCGCCGGAGAGGGTGGTGGCCGATTGCCCCAGTTTGATATAGCCAAGTCCCACTTCCTTCAACGTGGAAAGTTTATCACGCAGCGCCGGAATCGGCTTGAAAAAATCAGACGCATCATCCACCGTCATCTCTAGGACATCGGCGATGTTGGCGTCTCGGTAGTACACATCCAGCGTTTCCCGATTATAGCGCCGTCCGGTACAGACCTCACAGGTAACATAAAGATCGGGGAGGAAGTGCATCTCGATTTTAATCAGGCCATCCCCCTTGCACGCCTCGCACCGCCCCCCCTTGACGTTAAAGGAATAGCGCCCGGCATTGTATCCCCGTACACGGGAGAGGGGCAGACCGGCATAGAGTTCCCGGATGTGGGTCAGTAGTCCGGTGTAGGTCGCGGGATTGGAACGGGGCGTTCTTCCGATGGGGGACTGATCAATGTGAACCAGCTTGTCGATCTGTTCCACCCCCTCGATGGATCGGCAGGCCCCCGGTCTGTCGCCGCTGCGATAGAGCTGCCGCGCCACATTTTTATAAAGCACCTCCAGTACCAGTGTCGATTTCCCCGAACCGGAGACCCCGGTCACACAGGTGAACAAGCCCAGCGGGATCGCCACGTCGATCTGTTTGAGGTTGTTCTCAGAAGCGCCTTGAATGAGGAGATGCGCCTTCGGGACACGGCTCCGCGAGGGGAGCAGGATACGGCGCGCCCCGGAAAGATATTCTCCGGTCAGCGTCCGTTTCGCCATGATTTCCTGCGGTGTCCCCGCAGCGACAATTTCGCCACCCTGTATGCCTGCACCCGGCCCCATATCAATCACCCAATCGGCGCGGCGAATCGTCTCCTCGTCATGTTCCACCACCAGCACGCTGTTACCCAAATCGCGCAATCGCTGAAGCGTATTGAGCAGACGGAGATTGTCCCGTTGATGCAGGCCGATGCTGGGTTCATCCAGGATGTACAAAACCCCGACCAGTGCAGAGCCGATCTGGGTCGCCAGACGGATGCGTTGCCCTTCGCCGCCGGAGAGGGTGCTGGCAGAGCGGGAAAGCGCCAGATAATCGACCCCCACGTTCACCAAAAAGGTCAGACGCGCCTCGATTTCCTTGAGGATGCGTGCGCCAATGCGCCTCTCTTTTTCGCCGAGATTCAATGCCATGACGAATTTCAGCGCGTTGGCGATAGATTGGCCCGTCACCTCCGCAATGGAGCAACCCCCGATTCGGATGGCCAGGCTTTCCGGTTTCAGGCGTGCCCCTTTGCATGTGGAGCAGGGGTTTGTCGCCATATAACACGCCAGTGATTCTCGAATCTGACTGGAATCGGTTTCTCGGTAGCGGCGCATCAGATTCGGAATAATACCCTCAAAGTTTTTTGAGGAAGTCAAAGGCATCTCTGTCTGCGTGTCAATGCGCCGAGTCGTTCGGGGGTTTGAGCCATAGAGGATCACTTTTTGTACTTCAGGGGAAAGCGTCCGCCAGGGGGCGCGCAGGTCAAAGGGATGATCCGTCGCAAGATCTTCCAGCATCCGATAATAGGCCACCGACGACGCCCAAGGGAGGATTGCCCCTTCGCGCAAAGACAGGGAAGGGTTTGGAATCAGCCGATCCGGATCGATTTCAAAGAGGGTGCCCAGACCATCACATGTGGCGCAGGCACCCTGCGGAGAGTTAAAGGAGAAGATGCGCGGTTCGACTTCGGGGTAACTCACGCCACAGGTGATGCAGGCCAGGCGTTCCGAGAAGAGCATCTCCTCTTTTTCCCCCAGAACGATGACCACGCCGTTGCCCATTTTGACGGCCATCTCCAGAGAATCGGCTAGCCGCCGCTCCAAACCTTCCTTGACCACCAGCCGGTCCACCACCACTTCAATCGTATGTTTTTTGTTCTTGTTTTGGAGGGCCACCTCCTGTGAAAGGTCCGCCATTTTTCCGTCGATACGAACACGGACGAATCCCTTCTGGCGGATTCGTTGAAGCTCCTTTTTATATTCTCCCTTGCGGTCTTTGACGATGGGAGACAGGATCTGAATTTTCTCGCCAGCGGGAAGCGCCATGAGCGTATCGGCCATCTGCTGAATCGTCTGAGCGGTAATCTGCTGGCCGCATTTAAAACAAAACGGGACGCCGATACGTGCAAAGAGGAGGCGAAAATAGTCGTAGATTTCGGTGACCGTTCCGACCGTGGAGCGGGGATTTCTGCTGGTTGTTTTTTGTTCGATGGAAATGGCCGGAGAAAGCCCCTCAATCGCATCGACATCGGGCTTGTCCATCTGATCCAGAAACTGTCGGGCATAGGCCGAAAGTGACTCGACGTAGCGCCGCTGTCCCTCGGCGTAGAGGGTATCAAACGCCAACGAGGACTTTCCGGAACCGGAAAGCCCCGTGATGACAACCAACCGATCCCGCGGAATGGCCAGGTCCAGGTTCTTCAGGTTGTGCTCACGCGCCCCTTTAATGAGGATTTCAGTCATGCGTCTTGTCGGGAACCGAACGTGGGTGGTTCGAAGTGAAAGGGAAGGAATTCTAACATGCGGTCACAACCGATGTAAATTTTCCTATCTTCTTGCGGGGGCGGTGCGCGGGCGATGTGGAGGGTGTGCGGTGGGTGCGTGCTCAATTCGTTTTCTAAACGGTTTGGACGGTAGAAAAAAGGTATCAGGAGGCCATTCTACTGGAATTTTGTGGCCAATGTACTGCTCAATGCCTTCAAGACTCATTACATATTCTTCGTCGGCCAGACTGAGTGCCTTTCCGGAAGCGCCTGCCCGCGCCGTCCGGCCAATCCGGTGGACGTAATCTTCGGCATCCTGCGGAAGATCGTAGTTGACCACGATTTGCACCCCTTCGATATGTAACCCCCGCGATGCCACATCGGTTGCGACCAAAATAGAGTCGCGTTGACTTTTGAATCGCTCCAATGCGCGGATGCGTTGCGCCTGCGGCAGATCGCCCGTGAGTGCTGCGCAAACATATCCGTTTGCGGTCAGCCGATCGGCCAACGTAATCCCGACATGTTTGGTGTTGACAAAGATCAATGTCCTCTCCCAAGTCTCTCTCTTGAGGAGTCCGAGGAGTAGCGAGAGTTTTCTGGTGCGTTCTACATGAAACAGGACCTCTTCCACTTTCTCGGCAACCACCTGTTCTGGCGCCACTTCAATCTTCACCGGATTGTTCATGTATTCATAGGCCAACTCCATCACCCGTGCGGGGAGGGTGGCCGAAAAAAGCATGGATTGTCTCTTGTGGGGGGGAGGGAGGCGACGCAGAAGAAAGCGCAGGTCGGCGACAAAGCCCATATCAAACAGCCGATCGGCCTCGTCAATGACCAGCATCTCAACCTTCCGAAGATCGTATGTTTTCTGTTTGTAATAGTCGATCAGACGGCCGGGTGTTCCGACGAGAATATCCACCCCCCCCTCCAGGATGGTGCGCTGTTTTTGATAGTCAACGCCTCCGTAGACGGCATGGACTTTGAGGGATATGGACGTGCCCAGCGCCGCAGCCTCTTCTGCGATTTGAATGGCCAATTCCCGTGTCGGAGCGATCACCAATGCACGGGGGGAGGCCATCTCCGTGTCGGAAGAACGAAGAGAGGGGAGGGCGGTGCGCAGCAGGCGAGAGAACATGACAATCAGGAAAGCTGCTGTTTTTCCGGTTCCGGTCTGCGCCTGGCCTGCGACATCGCTGCCCCCCAGCGTCAGGGGGAGGGTCTTCTCCTGAATGGGGGTGCATGTCGTAAAACCGAGGCGGTCAATCCCTTTTAGAACAAGCGGGGGAATGGGAAGTGCATGGAACGGAATGGGCATCTGGGCATTCTACAGGCAAGTCACCCTCAAAGCAAACGATTCAACCCAGATTTTAAAACGGTTGCCTGCTGCTTCAAAAAGGCCAGGACGTCGTCGCGGTTCGACAGCCGCCCGCAAAGCTGCTCTTCCCGAATCAGCGCCAGCGCAGTACCCACGGCAGGGCCAGGCGGGATTTGCAGCGCCGCCATGACCTCCCGACCAGAGAGAAGCGGAGGCGGAACGTCCATCTGCGTTCGACCCAGTTGACGGATGGCCAAGAGCCGCTCTTTCAGGCGGTAATAGGCCTGCAATTGTGGCACCCCTTGGGGAGGAATCGTCCCCTTGCCGTCGCAAAAGATCAACTGCATCAATTTATGGCCCGGTCGTCCCGGATTTAAAAAATATTTCTCCAGGGTGGAGGCCCGCATTTCATCCACGGTCCCCTGCACCAAAACCAGATGTTTTTCAACCAGCCATGTCAAGGCCTCCTCATCCACGGCGTAGCGGCTTTCCTTCGGAAGCGCGGATAACTTCAATCGACTTGCAATGCGCTGCGTCATCTCGGCGCCGACCCTGTCATGACCATTGAACCGAATGCGGTCCACGCCGTCTCGCTCCGGCGTCTTCAGCGTCGGTGGCTTGCCGACATCATGAAACAGCACCGATAGCGCGGTCTCGGCGTCATAGTCGCCAAACTCCGATTTAAATTCGGGTGACGTCAACTGTGAGAGGGCCAGCCGCGTATGCCGCCAGACATCCCCTTCGGTGTGGTAGGCCACAGGTTGTGGACACCCCTTCATGACCAGGAGTTCAGGGATCAGGGCCGAAAATGCGCCACTTTCGTCCCAGAGATCAAAGGTGCGCACCGGATCGGCCACCAGGCTACGGATGAACTCTTTGGCAATCGTTTCGCGGGGAACGACAAAATTTCCGTCTTCCCGTTTGGCCTCGACCGTCTCCATCAGGGCCTGAAGGGTACTCCAGGTAGACGGGTCAAACTGAAAACCAAGTTGACAGGCCAGTCGCAGGCCACGTAACAGGCGGGAGGTATCCTCCAGGAACCGTTGTCGCGGCTCTCCCACAGCACGCAAGATGCCTGCAACGAGATCAGAGAGGCCCCCAAAGGGATCAATCAGGCCGAGCTTCCGGATGTCCACCGCCAGGGCATTGATCGTGAAATCCCGTCGCAACAGATCGACCTCCACGGGAAGCTGCGGGTCGCTGGTGATCTCAAAATCCCGATACCCGCCACTCGCAGGGGCCGCACTCCTTGCAGGGGTCGAACTCCTCGTAGAGGTCGCACTCCTCGCAGGGGCCGCACCCCTCGCAGGGGCCGGGCCCCTTTGCGAAAAAGATTTCTCCGTTCTGGGAAGCGAAATATCGATTGTCTCTTCCAGAACAGAGCCTGCGGGCATAAATTTATAAACGCCGAAGGTTTTGCCCACCCAATTGACCGTACCGCACCGTCCTAGAAAATCACCCAGCGCGTCCGCCGAAACGTTCCGCACCAGAAAATCGTAATCTTTCGTGTCCCGACAGAGCAGAAAGTCACGCACCGCCCCGCCGACCAAATAAATCTCACACGCCGGAAAAGCCCCCTCCAGCGCAGAAAGGAACAGGAAATCCTGGCGCAATGCATCAATCCGTCGCCATAGATTGTCCATTGAGATAGACGGGGAGGGGTACGACCCCTGCGAGGGGTGCGGCCCCTGCGAGTGCCGCGGGCACTGCGAGGGGTGCGGCCCCTGCGAGGGGTGCGGCTCCGAAGGGAGGGCGGCATGAGAGGATGGCGATGGCATTTTAGAAATGATTTCCGTCAGACAGATGTGTTAGGGTACTTCCCCTTCAACATGAAGCGCCCATAGCTCAGTTGGATAGAGCACTTGGCTTCGAACCAAGGGGTCGGGGGTTCGAATCCCTCTGGGCGCACCCGCCTTAGCCTCCGCAAAACCGTTCCCTGTTCTTCATCCAAACACGTTACGACGGGTGCCATCATTATATACTTTGATATTCAATAGAACAAACCTCCCCCTGCCCCTCCTTCGTTAAGGAGGGGATTTATCCGCCTGAAATTCAAAGGAATCAAAATCCATGAATATGTTAGATGTCTCCAATGTTCATAAATCGTATGGCATAAAGAAAGTACTTCAGGGGGTCACGTTCACCATCGGCGAGAACGAGAAGGTCGGTTTTATCGGTCAAAACGGGTGTGGCAAGACAACCCTGTTTCGTATCGTCGCAAAGATGGATACCGCAGATTACGGGGAGATGGCCTTCAAGCGGGGGAGTACCGTTGGCTATCTTCCGCAAGAACCGATTTTAAACGAAGATGGCACCGTCGCCCTGGAGATTGAATCGGCGCTTTACGAGACGCATCAGAAGCTCAATCGCTATCACGCCATGGGTGAACAGATGGCACACGCGGACGCAGAAGAGATGGAAAAGCTCCTCCGTGAACAAGAAGAAATCGGGCATTTTATTGATCATCACAATGCGTGGGAAATGGATCACCGCATAGACGAGGTGTTGTCGCGGTTGGGCGTTCCCGATAAAACAGCAAAAATCGGCCTGTTGAGCGGCGGCATGAAGAAGCGGGTGGCGCTTGCTAAATTGGTCTTGCAGTCGCCCGATCTGTTGTTGCTAGACGAGCCGACAAACCACTTGGATGTGGCCACGACCCAGTGGCTAGAGGAGTTTTTGATTTACTATTCCGGTGCGGTCATGCTCATTACACACGACCGCTATTTTCTGGATCGCGTCGCGCAACGGATTATTGAGGTGGAGTCTGGGAAAATCTATAGCTATCTTGGCGGATATTCCAGTTATCTGATCGGTCGTGCAGATCGTCTGTCTGCTGAAGGACGTGCGCAGGGGAGGCTTGTCACGCTGTTGCGCAAAGAATCAGAATGGATGAGTCGCGGGCCACAGGGGCGGCAGACCAAGCAGAAGGCGCGCATTGACCGCTTTCATGAGACGCAAGAGCAACGGAAAGATCATGTAGACCGCAGCATCGGCCTGAATCTACAGAGCAATCAGCGGCTGGGACGTACCATTTTGGAATTGATCACGGTGAGTAAATCGTTTGATAAAATTCCGTTACTGACGGAATT
>CAZQIT010000109.1:0-3506 GCA_964592995.1 uncultured Nitrospirota bacterium
TGCCACACGCACTTTTCATGTCTACATTCGGCTGAATAATCCAGACTTAAAACTCAAGCCGGGGATGACCGGGTTTGCCCGAATTGAAAATAAACGATCTGTGCTGGCCGTCCCCAGCGTGGCCATGATTAATCCCGTCCAGGATAGAACGGTCGTTTTTGTGGTGGATAAAACGTTATCTGCGGACCTGCGCAGGGTGCGCACCGGACTGGTCGCCGGGGGCATGACCGAAATCCTGAACGGACTTCAATCCGGAGATCAGGTGGTGACCGTCGGGCAGCTCTACCTCAAAGACAAGGACAAAGTCCGAATTGGCACTGAGACAGGATATAACTAAACCGGGTCGTTTGAGCACCCGTCTCTTCTGCTGGGTACTGGCGCTTTCTCTGGGCCTGCTGTTTCGTTCCATGCCAGCGGAAGGGATGGCGCTGGTCTGCGATCTGTCCGCCTGCCTAGACACTGCCATGGAGCATCGTCCTTCCCTTAAACTTGCCAAAACGAAAGAATCCCTGTCTACGGTCACCGTGGGTACGGAACAGTCCAAATTCTGGCCCACCCTGGAGCTTTCTGCCAATGTGGGACTGGTCTATGGAGAACCCGCCTCCCCGTTTACGCTGGCGCGCAGCATCACCGTAAAGACGGTCGATTTTTTCGGATCGTATTACAGCTTTGACGTCGAGTACCGTCATCCGTTCTACAAGGAAGGGGTCTTCTTCGGAAAAGATGCCCCCTCCATTCAAGGGGCGGAAGGGGCGTTCCGAGCGTCGGGCTATGCCGTCCAGGTCGCGGCGGAACAGGTGCGCTATGAGGTCAGCGAGGCTTATTTCGACGCACTCAAAAAGAAAGAGGCGATTCAGGTTGGCGAAGCGGTGCTAAAGTTTCGGCAGATCGACGACGAAGCGGCGCAAAAGAAATTTTCCCAGAGACTGATTGTCCAGAGCGATCTCCTGCTCTCGGAAGCAAAGCGCCTAGCGGCACAAAACGACCTAGAAGCGGCAAAGCGGGCCTTTGCCCTCTCCCTCACCGAGTTGGTGTTCACAATGGGGCTTCCTCCCGACACCGAGGTCGAAGTGCGACCGCAGCAGCTCCCGCCTGACATCTCCCCCCTTCCTCCGTTTTCGACCCTCACGGAGCTTGCCTATCAAAAGCGCCCCGAGATCGCAGCACAGCAGGTCGAACTCGACAATACCGAGGCAACCCGACGCTTGGCCGAGGCCGAGAGGCTCCCGACGCTGGATTTCATTTCAGGCTATTCCATCGGAGACGATTATGCCCCTCCCGGCAACACCTCATGGGTCACGGCCTTCCGGCTAAATCTGCCCCTTCAAAATCTCTATGCCAGTCGGGTGAAGCAGTTGCAGGCTGCGACAAAACGGATTGAGCAGGAGCAGATGCTCCTCCAACTCCGACATACGGTAGCATCGGAAGTGATCCGGGCCTATCATGAGATTGTGCGATTGAGCGATGTTGAACGACTTTCGGAGAAGCAGGTTGCACAGACCGAAGCGGCGGTCGCACTGGCGCGCTCGAAACTCGACGTCGGTCTTGTGACGCAATCCGCACGCTTCGAAGCGGAGGTGGCTTTAAGCGAGGCCCGAAAGTCTCGGGTTTATGCCCAGTATGACCGGCAGATCGCCTATGCAAAACTCAGAAAGGCCGTTGGTGGAGAATGGCACCCATAAGCGGGTCACCGGGTCTGCTGTGCTGGGCTGGATCGGTGCCGGGCTCCTCTTGGCAAGTCCCCTCGTCGGCTGGCTGCATCCTGCCTTGCAAGGCGTAATCCTGGGCAGTCGGATTCCGATCCTGCTGTCAGACACGCCCATCCCGCTTCCATCTCATTTCCTGCCGTTCTCCTTTGGTGCTGTCGCGTGCCTGATCGGCGGCGTCGCGCTATTCTCCCTTCTGTTCAGGCTTCAACGCGCCCGTCTGTTTCTGGGGGGCCTCACCCTTTTCCTCGCCCTCGCCCTGATTTATCAAATGGCTTTTTCCAGTCCCTTCTGGTTGGAAGCATTCTCGGACCAGAATCAGCAATATGCAAGGTTGATCTCCTTCACGAAAGCCTATCTCCCGCCCAATGGAGGGGTGGAACCTGGCTTTTGGCCGCAGTTGTCAACGGAAGGGGTGTTCGATCGGATAATCGCCGCCTGGTATTTCCTCAGTTGGGGCTGGTATGCGGTCACGCTGGGGGGGTGCCTGCTCATTTTATCCGGATGTTTGGAACGCAGGTACAGGATGAAAAATGTGGTAGCCGTATTTCTGATCCTGGTTGCCCTCTGCGCAGTGCCGGTTGCACCCCCTCTGGCCGCAGAATATCTTTTGGGACGGGGCGACAACCATCAAATGCAGGGACGGTATGTCCAGGCGCTCTCGGATTATCGGCGCGCCCTGGCCTATGACTCCGGACTCTCATATCGCCTGCAGTATCACCTGGGACTGGGCGCCACCTACACCGCTTTGAATCAGAAGAATCAGTCGGAGTACCACCTCTACCAGGGGACGCTCCTCGAAAACAGGGGGAAGATTCGGGAGGCCGCGTTTGAATATCAGGGGGCCATGCAGATTAGCGCAGGGGGGATGCGGCATGTCGTCGAAGATTCCCTCGAAGGACTCTATGACAAAATCGGTCTGCAGGCCTATCAGAAGGGCCATCTGGCCCTCGCTATGTCGGCATGGGAGAAGGCCCTCACGGTCCATCCGGATCAAGTGACGCTCCGTTATTACCGGGCCAAAGTCCTCTTTGATTTGGGCGCCTATTCAGATGCGATTTCAGAAAACCTGTATTTCCTTTCGGGGTCCTCTCATCGGATGCTGAACGCAAACGCCTACGCCAATCTGGGGGACTGTTACCAGAAGTTACAAGACCCAAAGCGGGCACGGGAATTCTATCGACGTTCCCTGGCGATGGACAAAGATCAGAACGCCCGCGCCTTCATGAGTTTAACCGGGGCATGATGGACCCACACCCACACAACAAGCCCCACCTCCCCCGCATTCTGGGTGGTTTTCTCCTGGTGCTCTTCTGCGGCCTGCTGCAGGGGTATTGGGGTTTCCAGACCTTCAACGGAAAAACCCCTCCGCTTTATTCCCTTTCGTTTGAGGGCGCCCAGTGGATGACCCCGAAGGAGGGGACGCCCCAGGGCTACTTTCGACGCGACTACCCCATTTCGGAAGAGATCGCATCGGCCTGGATTCAGGTGACCGCCTCGGACAATTACAGCCTCTATGTCAACGGACAGCGGGTCAAAACGCAGACCTACGTGGGCCTGAACGTGGCCGACATCCATGACCTGACCCCCCTGCTCAAACAGGGAAAGAACGCCATCGCCATTCACGTGGAGCGAAGGAGCTATCCTGGCCCCGCTCAACTGGCCGTTCAGGGAAGCGTTCTGGATCGCGGTGGACGACGCAGGGACTGGGTCTCGGACACTTCATGGAAAGTGGCGGCGTATGAGCCTCGCATCGGCAACCGGCGCTGGTATTCGGAAGAATTTGACATCACGCGATGG
>CAZQIT010000110.1:0-24322 GCA_964592995.1 uncultured Nitrospirota bacterium
CGGTAACATCGGGGGACTGGAGGGTGCGAAGTCTCAATGTGCCTGCCGGTTTCGGGCTCATCATGCGTTTGGTATTTGGAGTCTCAAGACCAAAGCAACCCATACTCGGGACGGAGCTGGCCGGGGTAGTTGAATCGGTCGGCAAAGAGGTAATGAAATTCAAGGTCGGTGACCCAGTTTTTGCATTCAGCGATGCCGCCATGGGTTGTCATGCGGAGTACAAATGCATGCCGGAAGACGGGGCGATGGCATTAAAACCAGCCAATCTGACCTACGAAGAAGCCGCCGCACTATCTTTTGGCGGAACAACGGCGTTGGATTTCTTGCGAAGAGGAAAACTTCAGAGCGGGGAAAAAGTACTCGTCAATGGCGCTTCCGGAGGGGTAGGCACCGCTGCGGTGCAGCTTGCCAGGCACTTCGGCGCAGACGTGACCGGGGTGTGTAGTACCGCGAACGTGGAATGAGTGAGATCTCTGGGTGCCAGTCATGTCATCGACTACACCAAGGAGGACTTCACGCAGAATGGTGAAACCTACGACGTCATTGTCGATACCGCCGGCACGGCCCCGTTCTCCCGTAGCAAAGCCTCGTTGAAGGAAAGAGGACGCCTTCTTATGGTTTTAGGTGGGCTGCCAGACATGCTTCAGATTCCATGTGTGTCGATGACGAGCAGCAAGAAAGTCATCGCTGGGCCAGCGGCCGGGCGCGCGGAAGATTTGCGTTTTCTCGCGGGGCTGGCGGAGGCGGGAGAATTCAAACCGGTCATTGATCGGCGCTATCCGTTCGAGCAGATCGCCGAGGCTCATCGCTACGTCGATACCGGACGCAAGAAGGGAAATGTCATCATAACTCTGGAGCATGACGATTGAACCTAGGAGCACCGATCACGTATGCGACCATCTGAGGGGGCATTGTCCAACAACGCGTTCGAGAGGGACGCGCCAAAAGCGGCGCGCCCCTCAACTTTACGTTAGGCGGTTTCGACGTGAGCGCATCAACACAGATCATGAGAAAAGCGGTTGTGATCGGGGCATCCTCGGGTATCGGGAGAGAACTGGTCAAACTCCCGCGGTCAAGAAACACATCGGTTGTCATTTCGACCGAAGGGAGAAATCTGTTCCGATTGTAGTGTTCTTGGAGATAAGATTTCTCCCTTCGGTCGAAATGACAAATAGTTGGTTTATGTTTCTTGAGAGTTATGCAGCCTGCCGGAAAGAGCGGCGGGCACATGTTGGGGTGGAACTTTTTGGCCTATAATAAACATGTTACGGGGAAGTTACGGAGAGAGATGTTTGTCCAACTTCTGTCTCCACGCCGATGTATCCGATGACTTCCTCTGGACATCCTGGGTTATTTTTCCGTCTTTGATCGTAAGGATTCGCTCCGTGCGGGTCGCGATCTGGGCGTCGTGCGTCACCAGGATCACCGTGTGCCCATTCTGATGTAGCTGCAAGAGCAGGTCAATAATCTCCCCGCCCGATTTGGAGTCCAGATTTCCGGTCGGTTCATCCGCCAGGATGATGTCCGGACGATTGACCAGGGCGCGTGCGATTGCGACGCGCTGTTGCTGTCCGCCGGAGAGTTGACTCGGATGGTGCTGCATCCGATCCGAAAGTCCCACTTGCTCCAAAACCCCTTCCGCACGCGCGAGGCGTTCCGTCCGAGAAAGGCCGGCATAAAAAAGGGGAAGCGCCACATTCGCCAGGGCAGAGGCGCGGGGAAGCAGATGAAACGACTGGAAGATGAAACCCATCCGAAGATTGCGCAGTTGCGCCAGGGCGCGGTCGGAGCGGCCCTCTGTCGGCTCACCTTTTAACAGATACCGGCCCGACGTGGGTCGTGAGAGACAGCCGATCACATCCAACAGCGTCGTCTTCCCGCTACCAGAGGCCCCCACGATGGCGACGCAGGCCCCTGCGTCAATTTCAAGGTCAATCCCATCCAGGGCATGCACCAACACTTCGCCCATCCGGTAGGCCTTGCGAATGCCCTGAAGTGCAATAATAGGATCAGCCATGTTTTTTGACATCTTTGAAGGGAGGAAAAGGTGTTGTTACTCCCCTTCGTCCTCTTTCTTCTTCATCTCCGGCAGCAACACCGTGTCGCCCTGAACCAGTCCGTCGGTGATAACCAGAAGGGTTTCGTTCTGGATGCCCGTTTGCACGGGCTGCACACGGGTTCCGCCGGTGGGCGTGCGCAGGGTGACGGTCGATTGACCTTCGGCTTGTGTGATGGCCATCCGTGGGAGATAAAGGACGTCGTGCGCTACCTCGGTAATAATGTCCACATTGGCGGTCATGGAAGGCCTCAGGCGTGCATCAGATCCGTTCAGGCCAATCGTGACTTCGTAGGTGACGATATTGTCCAGACTTTCCCCCTGCGGCGCAACCTTCACCACCGTCCCCTCATACACCCGGTTGGGAATCGCATCCAGACGCACCTCCGCGCGCTGTCCCGCCTTCAGTTGACCCACATTGACTTCGTTGATTTTCGTTTTAACCCACATACGGGATAAGTCCGCAATGCGCATGAGGGGCGTTCCGCCACTCACGGCAGAAACGCCCGAAGTGACAATCTCTCCTTCGGAGACCATCACCTCAACAACGGTTCCCGACAACGGAGAGGACAGGACAAACGCTTCCACCTCCGTATGGGCCAGATCTCGCTTCAAATAGGCCTCAAAGCGCGCCCGATCTCCCCCCAACGTCAGAAGCAATTGGCGTTTCGCCAGATCATAACGAAGATGGGCATCCTCTTCCGCTTTTTGAGCGCGTTCCAGATCAACACGCGCCACGAACCCCTTTTCGAACAGCCGCGCTGTCCGCTCCTGATCCCGCCGCGTCTCATCCACGTTGAGTTGTTCTCGTTCGATGGACACGCGCGCCTCCGCCACCCGCTGGGCCTGATTGGACTCCTGCTGGAGGGCGGCCAGGGACTGTCCGGCCTGCACAAAATCACCCGCCTGGACATAGAGCTTTTTGACTTCTCCGGCCTGTTCCGACTTGATCTCCACGACAGAAACCGGAAAAAGCGATCCGGTTTCTGTCGCCTTGACGATGACATCCCCCCGCTTGACCAAAACGGTTTCGACTTCGATGACGGGTGCATGTCGCGTCCTCGCCCTGACGCCATAAGCGACGACGGCTACAACCAAAAATAGACCGATGACCCCCTTTTTCAATGTGCCTCCACGCGATCGACCCGATCTGGCAGAACGCCCGTCGCCTTTTCCAGACCAATGAGCGACTTATTGTAATCAATCACCGCCTTGAGCGCCCGACCCTGCGCGTCGGCCAGGTCGTCCTGAAACGCCAACAGGTCATGGCTGTTGATCAGTCCGAAGGAAAATCGTTCATCGGCCGCCGTGCGTTTTTTTTCCGAAAGCTGGAGCGCCCGGCGCGTGGTCTCAATTCGCTTCAAGTCCGTGCGGATGCGACGGAATCCTTCCCGTGCCTCCAGCGTCACCTGTCGTTCGACCTTTTCATAGTGGTGACGCGCCACTTTCCATTGTGAGGTCTCTTGCTCAAGTTGGGCTGTGGCAGCGCGATTTCCCAGGGGATACGAAAAAAAAAGCCCGGCATCCCACCGGTAAAAATTGCCGGAAGCCACCTGCGAAAGCGCCTTGCCATATCCCGATCCAAGACCGTTCGGTCCGGCGGAGGCGACTAAGTCCAGCGCAGGGAGGGCTTGATTGTGGGCCTGTTGCAGGGCAAGGAGGCCCCGCTCCACTTCCAGCCGCTGCTTTCGTAATTCGGGCCGACGTTTCAGCGCCATCGAAAGCAGCAGCGACTCGTCAATCTGCGTCTCTTCCGGGGAAATCGAAATCTCCGTCGGCAGGTCGGTGGGACGCGGCGGCAGAACGGGCACATTCAGCAGCAGTCGCATCCGCTCTTCTTCTGCGGATACTTCGGCCTCCGCAATGACCACCTCCTCTTCGCGGGAGGCCATGCCCGCTTCGGCCACCAGCACCTCAATCGGTGCCAGCAGCCCCAGATCGACCTTCGCCTGATTGATCTCAATCAACTGCCGCGCAGACAAAAGGCGCTGCTGCTGAATCTCCAGATTTTTGTGCGCAAAGACCCAATTCCAATAGGTGTTGCAAACAGACGAAATCACCTCCAGCCATCGTATCTGAAAATCGGCGTCGGCCATCTCGCGCTGCATCTGCGCAATCAGACGGGGCGACGCCGCGATGGCGCGTCCGAAGCCGCGCAGCAGGGGCTGCGTCAGCGTCACGGACAGATCGCCGTTGAAGGTCGGATTCATTTCCTGAAGCGATGCAGTGGCCCGGCCCTGTGTGAACGACAGGTCGTATTCACCCCCCCAAAGGAGACGGCGTTTAATGCCAGTTTTGAAAGTCTGCGCGTTTTGTGTGAGGCGATTGTCCGTGTCGATAACACCGGTTTCGATCAGAGAGGCCGTTTCGCGGATGGATTGATCCGCCCGAACATCCAGATAAACGGTCGGATCAAATGCGGCAGATGTCACATCGACGGCCCCCTTAAACACCTGGATATTCTCCGACGCCGCCGCAATCTCCGGATTATTTTGGAGGGCCATTCGGATCGCATCTTGCAACGAAAAGCGCGTCTCGGTGCTGGGTTGCGCAGACAGCGGGACGCCAAACAAGAACAGGCTTAACAGAACGATCCAATGTGCGCGAAAACGAAATGGAAACAGAAAAACTCGCATTAACAAAACCCGGCCGGTTTCACAATCAGTTTGCCGAAGAAATCGCGGGATTGCATTTTGCGATAGGCTTCCGGAAGTTGAGAGAGCGGACGGACCGAGTCGATGAGGGGGACAAGCCTCTTCTCCCCCACCAAGCGGGTGATCAAAATCAGTTCGGCCCGCGTGCCCATCCGCGCACCCAGCACAGACAACTCTCTTGAAAATAGTTGTCGCAAATCCACCTCGGCGACGGGACCCGTGGTCGCCCCGCAGGTCACCAGTGTCCCACCGGGCGAAAGCACTCGAAGTCCACAGGCCAATCCGGCAGGCCCCGTATGTTCGATCACCACCTCCACGCCGCGCCCCTGGGTGATTTGCCAGACCGCGTCTGCGACGTCACTTTGGGTGTCGTCGATGACATGATCGGCCCCCGCCTGTTTGGCCCGTTCCCGCTTTGCGGATGCACCGACCACGGCAATCACCCGTGCACCGACATATCGGGCAATGCGGATGGCCGCCGATCCGACACCTCCCCCGCTCGCCATCACCAGCACCGTCTGTTCAGATTTTAATCCAGCGCGCGCAATTAACATGTGCCATGCGGTCAGGAAGGTCAACGGGAAGGCTGCGGCCTCTTCAAAGGAGACGCCATCAGGGATCGGGATCAGATTTTCCGCAGGGGCCTTCGTCCACTCTGCAAAGCCGCCCGGACAGCCCGCGCCGAAGATGCGATATGTTGCGCAAAGGTTGTCGCGTCCCGCCAGGCAGGCGGAACATTGAAAGCAAGAAAGACCGGGTGCGATAATCACGCGATCGCCCACGGCGACATGACGCACATCGGAGCCGACCGCCTCGACCACCCCTGCGACATCGCAGCCCGAAACATGCGGCAATTGGAGTGGATAGGCAGGAATTCCCTGTAACAGCCAGAGGTCAATGTGGTTCAACGCGGCTGCCGCCACCGCGACGACCGCCTCACCCGGCCCGGCCGTGGGTGTCGGGGTCTCTTCGTAAAGGAGATGTTCAATCCCCCCGAATTGATGGAATCGGACCGCCTTCATATTCAACAGGGGTCTAGCGTTGGAGTTGATTATGCTGCAAAACCCTCCGTTCATCCTTCGAGAGCCTCAGGACGAACGGAGAAGTGGTTGAAATAATTTGATTTTTTCCGTTCATGCTGAGCCTAGTCGAAGCATTCATAGGGTTTTGCAGCAGAATCGGAGTTCAGCGGCCTTGCGCGGCTGTTTGCGCAAAGTCCGCTGAACTCCGTCTTGGGGGTGGCGGGTCATGTGTGTCAATCTGCCTGACGTGCCTTTGTCAGACCGATAAAACCCGAAAGATCAACCAGCCATGCCTGCTGCGCTGCTGTGTACGTGTCGTGCAGCGGCGCGGGGATGACAAGTTGCACCTGCTCGGATTGCATTTCGGCTGTCTGGTTTTCGCTGATGCTGGGTTCAAGCGTAATCAGGTGCTTGATGGGAATTCGGGCCGCCTCGTTGAGTATCTGGCGCCACCTGTCCTTGCTGGTCTTCTTTGAGGCCAGTACGGTGAGTCGAGCCGAAGGAAAGGATTGGTCATGATAGCGTTTGATGTCGGGGAAGATGAAATCCGGCTTCAGTTTTCCCTCGGTTACGGAAGTGCGCGAATAGGTCACTCCGTGCGACTTGAATATGGCCTCAAGGTGATTTTCCAAGGCATTCCCGGCCCGTGACTTGCGGCGCTGGAATGCGCTTTGCGCGACCTTCATTACCGGGTCGGGGTCGAAAATACTGTCGTGAAACAGGGTACTCATTTTCTCGGAGAGCAAATGCTTTTCCAGCGTGCGAAACAAAACTTCCTCGCGATCCATCCAAGCCAGCACCGCAGTATCGGGGGCGGCATGTGCCTCAATATCTGTCAGGGTCGAGCGTGCGAAGGCAGAGAATTCGCGTGTCGTCGGAAACCTTCCACCAAAACGACCAAGCATCTGGTCAAGAAAATTCGGCGCGTCCACTTCTGGCTCAATGCCGATCTGTTCGAGCACAATTCGCGCGGCGAAGCCAATGCGGTCTTGCTCAGTCTCCATTTCAGACTTGACCGAAAAACCGGGGTGCTCGGCATCGGTCAGCCCAAACAGCCAACGAATCTGCTGCGCGATGGTGCTGTTACACTCCGCGATGATGACCAGCAAACCACCATCGTGTCGCTTTGCAATGGTCAGTAAATCCCCTTCACTGGCATTGTTTGATACGTTCGTCGTGGGAAAGTAAAAGCGATATTCCGCCGAGCGATGAGGCTGACCCTTGCGACTGTCGTATAGCGTGAGGAACGCATCCTCGGGCATCGGTTCCGCATCATCATCGTTCAGGTATAGGAAGCGTGCATCAAGTGGCGTTTTTTCGCTTGGTCGCCCCATGAAGTCGAGCATCTCGCGTGTAGCGTTGTACTCGTGCTGGTTTGATCGTGTCCGGTCAGCTTCGACAGCACTCAGTGCTTTGATGGCGACACCGTCGAAGTATTGGGACAAATAACCTTTTTTCATGCTGGAATCTCCAAAGTGTGCGATCTGCCAGCAAGCCATCGTGCAATGCGTGCAGCCAAGACCCCGCTACCGGATTTGCGCACCGAGCACTCCCAACAGGGGTGCCTGCAATGCGCCTGTGCGTTCTTGCTCAGCAAGTGCCAGCACATGGGGCCGCATGATGCGTGCCACTTCTCGGATTACCGGTACGGCAACGGAATTGCCGAACTGTCGATAGGCTTGCGTGTCCGAAACAGGGATTTGAAAGTCATCGAAGAAGCCCATCAGTCGCGCACACTCGCGCGGGGTCAGCCGGCGCGGGTTCTTGTTCTTGCCACGGCTCACGAGAATTTCAGAGCCATCTTTGTAATAGCGTGCAGACAGGGTGCGCGCCGTTTGCTCGGGCGTTACCAAGCCGAAGCCGAAACCATTGCCGGCGGCGCGGTGCTTTTCGGCATAGGCTTGCAAGTAGGCCCAGAGATTGTCAGTCAGGACGTACTTGCCATGGACGGCAGCCTTTGCGCCATGCGTGTAGGGTGGTTGGGGTAGCTCGTTTCCGTTTTCCGGGTGCAGGATGCTAGCCAAGACCGGCCCTGAGTCCGGCAGTTGCAGGGTATCCCAACTGAATCCGGTTGGTTCGCGGAAACCGACGATCAGTATGCGTTCGCGATGCTGGGGCACGAAATGGCGTGCGTCAATGACGCGATAGTGCACGTCATAGCCGAGTTCTTCGCGCAGGGTGTGCAAGATCACCTTCAACGTGTTGCCCTTGTCGTGTGAGATAAGGTTTTTCACGTTTTCAAGCAGAAAGGCTTTAGGGCGTTTTTCGGCAATGATCCGCGCCACATCAAAGAATAAGGTGCCCTGCGTTGTGCATTCAAACCCGTGCGGACGGCCCAGCGAGTTTTTCTTGCTGACGCCAGCAATGCTGAACGGTTGACAAGGGAATCCCGCGAGCAGAACATCGTGATCTGGAATGTCTTTGGCTTCGTAGGGAACGATGTCACCGACAATCCCATGCGTGTCGCCGAAATTCTCAATATAGGTTTTTTGCGACCATGTATTCCATTCGGACGTGAATACGCAGCGCCCGCCCTGATACTGGAATCCCAGCCGAATACCGCCGATACCGGCGAACAGATCGATGAAAGTGAAATCGCTCCCGCCGGGTGCAATTCGGCCAAAGTCGAGAATCCTTTGCAGGGCCGGTACCAGATAAGGCGGTGGCGGTGTTTGTCCTGTGCGCCAAGCGGTAATTGTCTTTGGAGTCTTGCCCAGCATTTCAGCCCCTGTCCCGCATTGTAACATGCAACGGCCTTCTCAACTCCAGGGGCTGAGTCACCCTTTTAGCAGGTTCATCTCGTCCACGTTCAATACCGATCGCAGTCGATAGAGGGCGATGACCAGGGCGAGGCCGAGGGTGACCTCCGCCGCCGCCATCGTCAGGACAAAGAAGACCACGATCTGACCGGTGATGGATTGGAGATAATGGGCGTAGGCAACGAAAGTGATGTTCGCGGAGTTTAAGATCAGTTCGATGGAAAGGAGCACCATGATGACATTGCGGCGGATCAGTACGCCCCCGACGCCGATGACAAACAGGGCAAATCCCAAAATCAAATACCACGAAAGTGGAATCACGACGCTCCTTTCTTTTCATCGGATTCGGTCGGAAGTACCGCATGGGCATCCATGATAGAGGGCCGCAACGCAGGCAGGCTCCGATGCCGCGCTGTTCCGCGACCGACCAGCACAATAGCCCCCAGGATAGCCACCAGCAGGATGAAGGAGGCCAATTCAAACGGAAACATGAAGTCGGTAAAGAGCGCCCGCCCAATCGCCTGCGTGTGGCCGACGCGCCGGGCCTCCGTGACGGTGAAATCCCCAAGCGGCCCCAGAATCTCCGACCGAAACGCGGCAAAAACCATCAGTCCGAGGATGACCAGCGCCAAGAAGAGGCCGACCGGCCATTGACCATGCCAGTAGCGGCGCTCCTCCTCCGGATTGAACAACATCAGCACAAACAGGTAGAGCACCAGGATCGCACCCGCATACACAATAATCTGAACGGCGGCGATAAACTCGGCGTTAAGCAGAATGTAAACGCCCGCCACGTGAATAAAGGTGATTAACAGGGCCAGGGCGCTGTAGACCAGGTTCGGGGAGACGACGGCGGTCACCGCACTGACCAAAATTACCCCCGCGAAGTAAAAAAACAGAAGCTGGGCCGCCACTTAAACCACCCCTTTCCCTGCGGTCGGGAAACCCGCGTCCTTCATGCTATTAAAAAAAGCCAGACGATCTTCCAGGTAGGGGTAGGGCCGGGGCGACCGGTTGGGGAAATATTGATCCCCCAGCTTCAGCATCGCCTCTTTGTCCATCATCAGGCTTCGCTTATTGCTTGTCGCCATTTCATATTCCGGGCTGGACGCTAGGGCATCCACCGGACAGGCCTGAACGCAGAAACCGCAAAAGACGCATTTCGTCACATCCAGGATATATTGTCGGGCAATCCGCCGCTGGGGCAGGATCGGGTCTTCCCCCGAAACCACCGTAATGCAGTGCGAAGGGCAGGCTGCCTCGCAGAGGGCACAGCCAACGCACTTTTCCGTGCCGTCATCGTATCGCAGATGAACGATCACGCCGCGATAGCCTTCCCGCAACGGCCGCTTCTGATGCGGATATTGATCGGTAATCGGTTTTACGAACAGATGCCGGAAAGTAAGACCCAGTCCGGCTAAAATCTCCGTAAAAAAGAGTGCCTTCACCCACTTTGTCAGATGCTGCATACGCCCCCTTTTTAGTGGTTTAGAAAGTACATGACGGTCGATGTAATCAGAACATTGGCCAACGCCAGTGGCAGCATGATCTTCCATCCAAACGCCATCAACTGGTCGAACCGCAGCCTCGGTACGGTCGCCCGCAGCCAGATATAGAAGAACAGAAAGGCGTAGACCTTGATCAGAAACCAGAGAATGGGAGGAATAAAGTCCAAAAAGGGGAACGGCGACTGCCATCCCCCCAGAAACGCGACGGTCGCGACACAGGAGACCAGGATCATATTTGCATATTCCGCCAGGAAGAAAAAGGCGAATCGCATGCCGGAATATTCGGTGAAGAAGCCCGCCACCAATTCCGATTCGGCCTCCGGCAAATCGAAGGGAAGGCGATTGGTTTCGGCAATGGCGCAGATGACATAAATCACAAAGGCGACCACCTGCCCCTTGAAGATAAACCAATTCCAGAAGCCCCCCCCCTGCGCCTCGGTCATCTGCACCATCGAAAGCGACTCGGACAGCAGGATCGGTCCCACCAGCGAAAGTCCCAGGGGCAGTTCATAGCTGATGACCTGCGCCGCCGATCTCAATCCACCCAGGAGCGCGTACTTGCTGTTGGATGCCCAGCCCCCCAACAACACGCCATAGGCCCCCAATGAGGCAAACGCCAGAATGTAGAGGATGCCGATGTTGATGTCGGTGATGAATGGCTTTAACTCCATGCCGAACAGATGGAGGGAGTCGCGTCCAAATGGCACCACGGCAAAGCCAATCAGCGCCGGAATCAGCACCAGAATGGGCGCAGCCGTAAAGATGAATTTATTCGCTCCGGATGGGATGATGTCTTCTTTGAAGAAGAGTTTGAGGCCGTCGGCAATCGGCTGCAAAAGACCATGAAATCCGACCTCCATCGGCCCCAAGCGGTCCTGCATGTCGGCCAGAATTTTTCGCTCAAAATAGGTCAGATAAGCCACATTCAGCAGCACCAAGCCCATCACCACGCCAATTTGAACCAGGATGCCCAGAATCTGTATCGCTAAATCCATGCTGTTCCCTCGTCGATTTGCCTTATGATACCCCCGCAAAGGATCGCAGCATACTGATAATCAGACCCATTGTCCAGCCTCTTCCCGCTTCACCCTGAAAGAAATAGATTGTCAATCAGGCGAACCGAGCCGATCCGAACGGCCAGCAATAATATCCCCGCCGCTCCGGGTTTCATCCGGTCTATTGGCAGAAGCGTTTCGAGGTCGCAAAGGGCGGCATATTCCACCCTTGCATCGGGGACAAATTGGAGCACAGAAGCCGCCATCTGGCAGGCCAAGCGCTTTCCCTCTCGTTCCCCCCCCCGCCGCCCCCCCCCCTGAACACGCTGCGCCGCAAGGCAAAGGGTGCGGTAGACGATGGGGGCCGCCGCACGCTCTTTTGCCGAGAGCCGCCCATTGCGTGAACTCATCGCCAAGCCGTCCGCCTCGCGCACCGTTGGCAAAACTTTGACCTGGATGTCAAAATGGAGGTCACGCGTCATCTGACGAATGACACAGGTTTGCTGATAATCTTTTTGCCCAAAGTAGGCCACATCCGGTTGAACAATCTGAAATAACTTTGCAACAACGGTGGCCACGCCCCGAAAATGGCCTGGGCGTATCTCCCCTTCCCAACGCCGACTGATTTCTTCTACATCGACAAACGTGTGATCGGGCGCGGCATAGAGTTCGTCGGCCCGCGGGGTCCAAAGCAGGTCTACCCCGGTCTCGGCGGCCTTCCTGCGGTCGCCAGCCAAATTGCGCGGGTAGGCGGAAAAATCTTCATTTGGCCCAAACTGCGTGGGGTTGACAAAGAGAGAGACCACAACGTAATCGCACTCTTTTTTTGCCTGCCTCATGAGGGCCTGATGTCCCGCGTGGAAGGCCCCCATCGTCGGAACCAGACCGATCCGTTTCTTTCCTCGAAGAGACGAAAGCAGCCTTCGGACCGTCTGAATGCGGGAGACCACTCTCATGCTGACAACGCCGGTGCGACCGGTTCGGCCGGTTCGGCCGATACGGCCGATACGGCCGATACAGCCGGTGCGGGATGACGGATGACGAAATCTGGCCAGTCTGGCCCGAATCTTTCCTTGACACCCATTTGCGTGGAGAGCCGATCCAGCAACGTTTTGAGAGGCGCCTGAAATTGGGGATGTATAAACTCCGGAGCAATCTCCAAAAGGGGAATCAGGACGAACCGCCGCTGGTGTGCGGCCGGGTGCGGCACCATCAGGTCGGCCTCCTGAATGATTTCCTGCCCCCAGAAAAGAATGTCCAGGTCGAGGGTGCGCGGTCCTTTGGGCGTCGTCCGTTCCCGACCACAACCCTTTTCGATCTCTCGGCAGTGCATCAGCATTTGGCGAGGGGAGAGCGCGGTGGCCACTTCTACGACGGCGTTATAGAACCATCCCTGCTGCGTGTTTTCCATCGGTTCCGTTTCGTAAAGGGAGGAGGTGTGGCAAACTGTTGTGACCTTACGAAGTTGCAGGACGGCGCTTTGGCAACGGGAGAGCCGATCCCCCAAATTCGATCCGATGCCAATAAAGACGCCGGTATTACCCATGGATACCGATGTCTGCCATTCGCAAGAGGGCTTCTTCCAGGCGTTCGGTACGGACGGTCAGGGTCATTCGAATGTAGCCTTCGCCCGCATCACCGAAGCCACTTCCGGGGGTGGTGATAATGGCCGCCTCCGAGATGAGACGCGCTGTCAGGGCGGCTGAGGCAACCCCCTCCGGCGTCCGCACCCATGTGTAAAAACTGGCCTGCGGCGGGGTCACCCGTAGCCCCAGCCGTTGCAGTCCGGGGACCAGAACGTCGCGTCGCTCCTGATAGATTTTCCGAATCGCCGAAAGCGCTCCATCGTCCATCGAAAGTGCTGCAATCCCCGCCTCCTGAATCGCCTGGAAGACGCCGGAGTCCAGATTGCTCTTGATCTTGCCAAGCCCCGCCACGACATCGGCATTGCCCACAACAAAACCGATCCGCCATCCGGTCATGTTGAATGTCTTGGAGAGAGAGTGGAACTCGCAGCCCACCTCTTTCGCCCCATCGACAGAGAGGAAACTGAGCGGACGCTTCCCGTCGTAGTAAATCTCGGAATAGGCCGCATCATGGCAGACGATGATGTTGTGACGGTGCGCAAATTCGACCACCGACTTAAAAAAGGCCGCATCGGCGACGGCGGCCGTCGGATTGTTCGGAGAGTTGATGAAGAGGATTTTTGCGGCCTTCAGGGCGTCGGCGGGGATGGCGGAAAGATCGGGAAGAAAACCGTTCTCTTCCCGAAGCGGAAGGAAATACGATCGCCCCCCCGCAAAGAGGGTGCCCGCATGATAGACCGGATATCCGGGACTGGTCATGAGCGCCACATCACCCGGATTGAGGAATGCCAGCGGAAAATGCCCGATCCCCTCCTTCGATCCGATGAGGGTTAAGACCTCTGTTGTGGGATCAAGGGTGACCTGAAAGCGCCGCCGATACCAGTCGGCCACCGCCTGTCGAAACGACAGCATCCCCTCGTAGGAGGGATATTGATGATGCCGTGGCTCTTCTGCCGCCTTTTGCAACGCCTGGATGATCGGTGCGGGGGTCGGCAAGTCGGGATCGCCGACGCCCAGATTGATAATATCCTTGCCCTGGCGAAGGGTCTCCTGTTTCATCCGATCAATCGCCGCAAAAAGATAGGGGGGCAACTCTTTGATCCGATCGGCCAATTGAATTTTATTCACTTCGTCATCTCCTCATGAATGCCGCGCTGTGCCGATTGCACCGGGCCCAGTCCCTTAAAAATCCGCCAGCTCTTTAACAGGTCTACCGCTTTTTCGAGTTGGACATCTACTGCTATGGCGGGTGTCGATTCACCGGAGGCGTTCTCTTCCACCGTCGGGGGCGGAGTGCGCTTCGGCGCAGCATCGGGGACTGGCGAAGGGGGAGTGGATCCCGACATGTCGGAAATCAGATCATTCTTAAGGTGTCGGGCCAAGTCCTTCTCACGCAGAATTGGCGCACTGTTCGCCTCTTTTGTCTCCGCCGGTTTGACCATAATATCCGGGTCGATGCCGGTGTTTTGAATGGAGCGACCTTTCGGAGTGTAATACTTGGCCGTTGTGAGGCGAAGGGCTGAACCATCCGACAGCGGCAGGATGGTCTGCACCGATCCTTTGCCGAATGTCGGCATACCCACCACCACCGCCCTGCCCCAATCCTGAAGCGCACCGGACACAATTTCGGAGGCGCTGGCGCTCCCCTCGTTGACCAGCACGATCATCGGAATGTCCTTGAAGATTCCCGTATTTTTTGAACGATATTCATCCTGTTTGGATTCCCGCCCCCGAATGGAGACGATCAGCTTGCCCCCTTCCAGAAACGCCTCCGAGACATCCACCGCAGAGGTCAACAAGCCGCCCGGATTGTTTCGCAAGTCCAGAATCAAGGAGTGGACATTCTCTCTCCGGAGGGTGGACAGGGCCGTCAGCAAATCATCCGATGTCTGTTCCTGAAATTGGGTGAGGCGCACATACCCGATGCCAGGCTCCAACACCTTTGATTTGACGCTCTGAATGTGAATGATCTCCCGCACCAGCTTGAAGGTGAGCGTGGCCTGTTCCCTCTGAATCGTCAAGATCACCGAAGTCCCTTCCGGCCCCCGCATCTTGCCAACCGCCTCCATCAGGCTGCTCTCTTTTGTAAACGCATAGTCATCCACCTTCAGGATCGCGTCCCCCGCCTTGATCCCCGCCTTGTCTGCGGGTGTTCCCTCAATCGGCGCGATGACCACCAGACGGCTCCCCTTGACCCCAATCTGTATGCCCACCCCCCCAAATTCCCCCTTCGTATCCACCTGCATCTCTTTATAGATTTCCGGCGTCATAAACGAAGAGTGGGCGTCCAGCGTATTCAGCATCCCCTTGATCGCGCCGCGAGACAGCTCCCGCATGTCCACCGGCTCGACATAATGTTTCTGCAAGGTCGAAAGGACTTCCGTAAAAACCTTCAGCTCCTCATAGGCGGCTACTTCGGCCTGGACGTTGCGGTCTTTCTCCAACATCAGGAGGAGCAGCGCTCCGCATAAGATCACGGCGAGCAGGGCGATTCGAATCTGTTTTTCCATCTTCATTTTTCCTCCACCCAGTTAGAGCCTGTTGCACAAATCAAAAGCCGTCATTCCCGATTACTTCATTCTCTTTTTTGGAGCCAAGTGATGGGATCCAGCGGCTTGCCCTGATGTCGAATCTCGAAGTAGAGCCGGTTTTCAGGCCCCATCTCTCCGACCTCCCCAATCGGGCGCTTCGTCTGCACGCGCTCTCCAACATCCACCCATAACTTTGCAAGATGGGCGTAAACGGAATAGTAGTTTTCGCCATGATCAATGATGACCACCCGGTCATAGCCGCGAAATCCGTCGGCATAGACCACCACGCCATCGGAAACGGCCCGCACCTGTGCCCCCGCCGTTTTGTTTTCGGAGGGGGCGATATCAATCCCCTTACGATTGACATAGGTGTTGAACCGGGGATGTTTTTGACGTCCGAACAGGGCCGCAACCTTTCCGTCATTGGGCCACCCCAGATGCCCCTTCTTTTTTGAGAATAGGCCGACAACCAAAACCTCTTTCTTCTTCTCTTCCAGGCCTCGAATCAGCTTTTGAAGCTGTACGGCCGATTCGTCCAACTGAACCATTTCTTTTGCATAAAACGCCTTCTCATCCTGGATGCGGATCAGAAGTTGGTCCTTCCTCTCCTTCTCTTCGCGCATCTTTGCCACCGCTTGACCCAGTGACGCCCGCTCCTGTCCCAAGGCGCGTGACGTATCTGCCAGACGCGACTCTTTCTCCCGAAGGGTGAGTCTCTGTTGCGTAAATTGTGCAAGCAGACGCTCCTCTTTTTCGGCAACCCGATGCAGGTAATAAAGCCGCCGCTCAATGGGCGGGTCGGGCGGGTCGTCCCGAAATAAGGGCCACAGGCTCAGAAGGCCCTGGACCCTTTCTTTATAGAGCGTACGGAGACGCCCCGCAATGGCACTGCGCGATGTCCGGATGTTCTGATTCAGACCCTGGATCATCCCGGAAAGGGCTGCCTGTTCGGCATCTTTCGCCTGAATTGCCCGTTCGAGAATGCCCACCTCTCTCTTACGAAGCCGCAGACGGCGATCCACTTCCGCCAGTGCGGACAGGATGGTCGCTTCCTGCTTTAAGACAGCACGATTCCCTTTCCGTTTTTCCTCCAACTCCTGTCTGATCCGCTCCAGGGCCTTCTTTTCTTTCTGAAGCTGCCCCCCCCCAACACCCTGCGCTTCCGATCGGCCCGTTTCGCTCAAGAGCAGCAGAAGGCACAGACAGAGCCGCAATGCGAGAGGTGCGAGCGCTGCGCGCGAAAGTGCTGCGCACGAAAGTGCCACGCGCGAAAGTGCTGCGCGCGGAGCCATCGTCAGGCCCTCGTCGGCCATTTCCGGAAATGATTCCTCATGAGGCATGTCGCCTGAGTGAAATGAAGCTACCCAACCCACCCAGTCCACTCCCCGCCAGGACGAAACCCAAAAACAGGGAAGGAGGGAAAAAACGCAGGGCGATTGGCGATCCGCCCAGTGGAATGGATGCCAGGGCCGTGTTGGAGAGCTGGACCATCACGAAAAGTGAAAGGAGGGAGAACCCCCCGCTTAATAAGCCAATCAGCGATCCCTCCAGCAGAAAAGGGATGATAATGAACGGGTGTGTTGCCCCCATCAGACGCATGATTTCCACCTCTTCCGCGCGGCTGTGGAAATGAAGTTGAACGGCATTGGCCACGATCGTGACAACGGCCACGGCCAGCAGACACCCGATCCCCCACCCGATGCGCCCTGAAAACCTTAGAAAACCGTCCAGACCCTGCAGCCACTCTGCGGCATAATGCACCTCCTCGACACCGGACATCTTCTTGTACTGATCCGCAATCCGTCTGAATTTCGGAGGGGACTGATCGGACGCACGGACCTTCACCTCGAACGAAGCGGGAAACGGGTTTTCGCCCAATCCGGTCAGCAACGCGTCATCGCGGTAGGCTTTTTTGAACCATTGCAGGGCTTCCTGCTTGGAAATATAGTCAAAAGAGGCGATGCGCTCATCCGAAGCCAGCGCCGCTTTGATCTGACGCACCCCATCGCTCTCCGGTCCCTCTCCCGCCGTGTCACGCAGATAGATGCTGAAATGCACCTCTTCCCGCAGGGTATGCAGCAGATCATTAACATTATAGTAGAATAGCAAAAAAAGGCCAAACAAGATCAGGGGGCAACTCAGGGAAAGCAGGAGAAAAATGGCCTTTAACCGATCGCTCCAGAGGTTTTCCGCCGTCTTTTTAAGGAAATAGGCTAGGTGTCTCATTGCCACTCGGTTTGATTTCCCCTTGCCGCAAAAGGACCGTTCTGGGTGCGGTTTGGGATGCCGTTTTTGCGATCAGCGCATGTTGATGGGTGGCCACAATCAAGGTGGCCCCCATCGCATGGACATTTTTAAGCAACGCCATCATCTCATCGGCGAGGGCGTCATCCAGACTGCCGGTCGGTTCATCGGCCAGCACCAGAGACGGGCGATGCACCAAGGCGCGGGCAATGGCGACGCGCTGCCGTTCCCCCCCCGACAAAGCGGGCGGAAACTGTTTATATTGGCGTTCCAGTCGTACCAGGCTTAAGACCTCCAGGACGCGCTTGCGAATATCGCGTGCGGAGGCGCCAGCGATCCGCATCGGTAATCCGACATTCTCATAAACGGTTTGACGCGCAATCAACCTGAAATCTTGGAAGATAAACCCGATTTTCCGACGCAGTGCGGGGATGTCGCTCTCCTTGATACGGGAGATATTCCGCCCGTCAAACAGAATCTGTCCTTGATCGGCCGACGCTTCACAAAACAGCAGTTTTAACAGCGTGGACTTCCCCGCTCCGCTGGCACCCACCAAAAAGACAATCTCCCCTTTTTCGATTTTTAAATTAACATCCTCCAGGGCTGCCAAGCCCGCGCCGTATCGCTTGTGGACGTGAAACATCTGGATCATGGCGAACGAGCCTGTCAGTGTACCCTGCCGGACATCTCAAAAGCATCCTGAAAGAGGGCGATTTCGATCCCTTCCGGTCCCTGTTGAACGGCGACCACATCAAAACGGCAGGAACAGCCCTCCGGATATTTCTGGCTTAGATACAAGAGGGCGACACGCGAAAGTTTTTCCTGTTTATGCAGATCGACAGCCGATTCGGGCGCGCCAAACTGTGTCCCGGACCGCGCCTTGACTTCGATAAAGACGAGGGTCTTTTCCTGTCGCGCGATGACATCAATTTCGCCATAAGCCGTTCTGAAATTGCGTGCCAGGATCGTGTAGCCCCGTTTTTGAAGAAAGCGAACGGCGATCTCCTCTCCCTCTGCGCCGGTCATTTATTACTTTACACCCCGGAATGTCTTTCGATGCAGCCGACAAGGGCCATATTGCTGGATATTGCTCAAATGCTCCGCCGTTGGATATCCTTTGTGCGCCTTGAAATGATATTGCGGGAATTCCGCGTGATAGTCGCACATCAGACGATCCCGCGTCACCTTCGCAATAATGGAGGCTGCGGCAATGCTGACGGATCGTTGATCCCCGCAAATGATCCCCCGCTGTGGAATCGGTGTCTTCGGCAGGGTCAGCGCATCAATGAGCAGATAGTCCGGCGGAACGCGAAGCTGCTGCAGTGCCTTTTGCATGGCCAGGTAGGTGGCCTGCAGAATATTAATCTGGTCGATGACATCCGAATCGACGATGCCGACACCGACGGCCAGCGCGCTCTGCATGATCCGAGGGAATAAGTCGTCGCGTTGACGAGCGGACAATTGCTTGGAGTCACGCACACCCGAAAGGGCGCAAGGAAAGGATAAGATGACGGCGGAAGCGACCACCGGACCGGCGAGCGGGCCACGACCCGCTTCATCCAGTCCGCAAATGTGTTGATATCCGGAGGCGTGCAGCGCCTGCTCTTCCGATGACATCTCAAACAAGAGCTGCGCGTCGAACAGGCGCTGCGCGTCGCGATCCCGGTCGCTCCCCTTTTGGCGCATGACCGCGTTACTGTGGGAGTGCTGCGTCCACCGGAGCGTTCCCCATATCCTCTCCAGGGCGATTAACGGCGGGGCCGGTTCCAGTCTTGGCCGGGCTTTTCTTGACGACACGCCGGCTTTTCTCGGCCAGTTTCGCGGCGCGGCCAGATAGACTGCGCAGATAATATAGCTTGGCCCGAGAAACCTTTCCCTCCCGCACGACATCAATCTGGGTGATATAGGGGGAATAAAGGGGGAAGATACGCTCCACCCAGACCCCAAAAGAAGATTTTCGCACGGTGAAGGTCTGCCGGTTGCGCGTCCCCTTTCTCCGCATCACGACCCCTTCATAGACCTGTATCCGCTCTTTTTCTCCCTCGACAATTTTCACATGTACCCGCACCGTATTGCCGATGGTGACATCGCGAGGCGGCAACTTTCCGGTTTCAAAACGCTCAACCCGCTCAATCTGATTCATGATAAGACCCCCTCCTGTTGTGTGAGTTCTCCTGTGGTTGATCCATCCGTTGTTGATCAATCCAGGCCCGTTCCTGATCTGTCAGGGCGGCCCGTGCAAACAGATCGGGCCGCTTCCGAAGTGTGTTTAAGATGGACTGTTCCCTTCGCCATGCGCGGATCGCCTGATGATTTCCGGAAGTGAGCACATCGGGCACCGCCATGCCATTGAAAACCGAAGGACGTGTGTAATGCGGATATTCCAAAAGATGAAGGGCGAACGATTCTTCTTCCATCGATTCGGGATCGCCCAGTACCCCCGGAATCAACCGGGCCGCCGCATCAATAATTGTCAATGCAGCCAACTCCCCTCCCGTCAGGATGTAATCCCCAATTGAGACCTCTTCCAACGCGATTCCCTCTTTGACCCGCGCGTCAATCCCCTCGTAGTGACCACAAACGAAGACCAAGCTGCGCGTCTCTTCCGAAAACGCCTTCGCCATCGTCTGATCGAACACCCTGCCCTGGGGTGAAAGTAGAATGACACGCACGGCGTCGCGCTGCTTGCAAACCGCATCCAGGGCTAAAAAAATCGGCTCCGCTTTAAGCACCATCCCCGGCCCGCCGCCGTAGGGCAGGTCGTCGGTGACATGGTGCTTGTCGTTCGCAAAGTCGCGCAGTGCGTGGACCCGCACGTCCAAAAGCCCCCTCTTTCTGGCGCGCGAGAGGATGCTTTGATCCAGCACAGGCATCACCATCTCCGGGAACAGGGTGATGACGTCACACCGCATCTTCGTCCATCCACTCCGACAGGGGCCGGATGATGATCCGGCCCGCAGAAAGATCGACCGCTTTGACCACCGTGGTCAGCGCAGGAATGAGATATTCCTTCCTCGTCTCTTTCTCCTGTTTGGGTCCCTGTTCCGGGGCGCGGACCACATAAACATCATTGCTTCCCGTCTCAAAAATGGCGTCAATCCTGCCCAGCATCCGCCCATTTTCCTCGTAGACGTGCAGCCCCTCAATTTGGTCCCGATAGAAACTGCCCTCGGGCAGCGGCATCCGTTCGGCCTCCGGAATCTGAATCAACCCCCCCCGGAGAGCGTCAACGGCATCACACGAGTCATGCTCATGGAAGGCGATATAAACGAAACGGTGGTCCCTGCGCGTGCTTCGGATGCGGTAAGAAAGGGCCGTCCCCTCTTTCGTAACCACCGTCACCCTGTCCAGCGTCTTGAATCGCTCAGGGAAATCGGTGAAGGGGAGTACCCGCAATTCCCCCCGAAGGCCCACCGGTTTTAGAATTTTCCCAATCGTAACGTCTGCGAGGGGCCCGGCCCCTGCGAGGGGTGCGACCCCTGCGATGGGTGCGAGCACGGCCTATGCCTGCTCCAGTCCCTGTTCCGGTTGTATTTCAGGGGCGTCTGGTTTTACGGGTTTAATTTTCGCATCGGATGCCTTTTGAAAAAGGTGCAGTTTTGAGAAAATACTGCGTGCCGTGTCCGACACTTCCGCGCCACGATTCAACCAGTCGATTGCGCGTGTTTCGTTTACCTTTAAAGCGGTGACATTCTGGGGATCATAATATCCTAGGATTTCGAGCGACTTTCCGTCCCTCGGCGACTGGCTGTCCGCCGCAACAATGCGATAAAAGGGGCGCTTGTGCCTCCCCACCCGTGTTAACCTGATTTTGACTGCCACTGACCACTCCTTGTCATCATGATGGATATCCCCTTTTTGCAGCGCCGACTCCGCCAGCGGAACCCCAATAACGCCACCCCTTTTTAAAAACCGTTTACCCCAATCCTCCGATCCTGCCCTGAAACGGCGCGAAGACGCGACCCAATTTGCCTTTCTTCATGCCGGAGAACTGCTTCATCATTTTTTGCGCTTCCTGGAACTGTTTCAGGAGGCGATTGATCTCCTGCACGGAGGTCCCGCTCCCGTTTGCAATCCGCTTGCGCCGACTTCCATTAATCACCGCAGGATGTTGACGCTCTCCGGGGGTCATGGACGAGATGATCGCCTCCACCTGCTTGAGTTCACCCTCCACCTGCCCTTGATTCAACTGCATTTTTTTCATGCCCGGGATCATCTCCAGCATCTTTTCAATGCTGCCCATCGTCTTGAATTGTTTCATCTGCTCACGGAAATCTTCCAGCGTGAATTGCTCTTTCTGAATTTTCTCCTGAAGTCGGCCCGCCTGCTCCTTCGTATAGCTTTTCTCCGCCATCTCCAAGAGGGACTGCATGTCCCCCATTCCCAGGATGCGAGAGGCCATTCTGTCGGGATGAAACAGCTCGAGGGCATCCAACTGTTCGCCAACCCCAATGAATTTGATCGGCGTCCCCGTCACCGACCGGATCGACAGCACAGCACCCCCACGGGCATCCCCTTCCGCCTTCGTTAAGATGGCGCCCGTGAGGTGCAGTTTATCGTGAAAGACCTGCGCCACTTTAATGGCCGCCTGACCGGTCATGGCGTCGGCAACCAGCAGAATTTCATGAGGCGCAACCTGCGACTTCATGCGGACCAACTCCTCCATGAGCCGTTCATCGACCTCCATGCGCCCCGCCGTATCCACAATGACCAGATCAAACCCCTGATCCCGCCCCCGCACAACGGCTTTTTGGACAACTTCCACCGGATCGGTCTCACCCTGGGGGAGGGCAATTGCGACCTCCAGTCGTTTGGCATGTGTTTGAAGCTGATCCACGGCGGCGGGCCGCTGTAAATCGGCCGCCACCAGAAGCACCCGCCTCCCTTCTGATTTATATCGCCGGGCCAGCTTCCCCGCCGTCGTCGTTTTCCCAGAACCTTGCAAACCCACCAGCATCAGAATCGTGGGGGGACAAGCGGCTAGGGCAATTCCGGAGGCCTGCTTTCCCATTAACCCTGCCAGTGCCTCTCGGACGATTTTAATCACCTGAAGGCCCGGCGTCAGACTTTTCGATACTTCCGTGCCGCCCGCTTTGAGACGAATTTCTTCAATGAAGGGTTTAACCAACGTAAAATGAACATCGGCTTCCAGAAGTGCAAGACGCACCTCTTTCAGCGTCTGGTCAATGGCTTCGGCGCTGATGACCCCCTTGCCTCGAATGCCCTTGAAAACGGCATCCAGCCTTTTTGTTAAATTCTCTAGCATGTCCGCTTGGAATCCCTGCCCGTATTGTGGGGGTTCATTCTAATGGCTTTACAGCGTGCCGTCAAGAAGATGTCGTATCTCCCCATGACCACCTCATGAAAATTTTTTTCTGAATGCGTAAATCCACCCAATACATTGGACTTGCGTTTGCTCGCCGCTGATCCGATCAGGACAAAGAAACATCCGTTGCCGGATGTGGCAGGGTCAGTCTGAATCCACTGGTCGATTGTGGGGAATAATTACACACCTCTGTGTAAAAATTCCACAATATCAGACCCAAGCCCCCGTTCATTGTTTTGTCTTCTCATTATATTTCAATAAGTTGAACATCACAAGACGTGTCTTAATTTTTAGCATTGTAATTGCTTATTAATATGGGAGTAGTGTGTATGATCCACAGGGGGGATCACAGACTGGAGTCCCGTTCACTTTAACTCAAACTCAGGAGGATACAATGCACAAGAAATGGTCACGATCCGTGTTCAGTGCGGTACTGGCTTATGGTCTGCTCTTAGAAACACCCGCTAACGCCGGACTGCTAAACCTAACGTCCATGGCGAGCCGGGGCACCGCCATTGCAGCGGGTAACGCCGCGTGTCCAGAGCAACCGTTTTATCGCTACTTTGGAGGCAAGAACGATAATTTCGCCAGCCCTGCGGATCCCGCCTATCCCAGCCCGAACTTGCTCACCTTCATGACGGTTCCCCCCTCCGTCCAGGGCGTCGTAGGTTACGATGTTCCGATGCTTAACGGGCGGCTTGGCGATAGCTTCAATCTCCAAAATACACGGAGTGTGTGTTACGCCGTGATTCACTTTAGGGCGGGACCTACCGGCGGCGGTAACGACGCTTTGCATATGGGTCATGTGGAGAGCAGCGGTTCGTTCACTATAGCTGCTAGTGTTCTCAACGGCCCAGCCGCCACGTTTTCGCAGATATATGCGTTCGACGCCAACGGACGCGCGGCGCTGAGTCTGCAGACAGGGATCAACCTTGATAGAACCCCCGCAGACTCTGTCCTCGACGTCTATTTGCAAGATGACACGATGATTGATTTCTTCGAGGTCCTTGTGTGGTATGGTCCTCCCAACCCTCCCTGTGTGGGGTACATCTGTCTTTAAAGTTCCCTTCTGATTGTGGCGTTCCTTGGGGTTCTCCGGGGTTCTCCCGTTTTTGGGGTCGGTGGGTCTTGACTCGGTTCTTGGCAAAACCCACCGCCGAAAGACGGGAGAACCTGTTCTACCCCGTGTTGCGCATGCCGGTGGCGATGCAGTTGATGGTCAGCAGGATGGCGTGGATGAGTTCACGCGGGTCGAGCAGTTCAAAACCAACGCGCCGGTCGTGGCCATGAGCAGTTATCAACTCCTGACGCGGCTGTTCAAAGAGCAGTGCCTCGAAGCGCCGGACTCGACGACCCGTGGCAAGAAGGTTTCGATCAAAGCCAACAAGGAGGTTCCTTCCGACTCCCTGCAGAATCCCTCGGACCCCGATGCGAGCTATGACGGCCACAAGGGGCAGGGCTACCAGGCACAGGTCTCCGAGACCTACAGCGCCGCGAAAGATAAAACAACGCTCTCCCTGATTACCGCAGTGATCGTTGAACCCGCGCATCAGAGCGATGTCCACGCCCTGATCCCGATCATCGAAGCAATCAAGAAACGAGACCTCGCTCCGGACGAAGTGCTGGCCGACTCGCTCTACG
>CAZQIT010000111.1:0-5560 GCA_964592995.1 uncultured Nitrospirota bacterium
CGATGTGCCCGCTCCGGTTTGGGTAGAGCTGATCGCAGTCGTGGTATTGATATAGACCCCGGCGACGGCGCTGGTCACCTCGACACTAAAGGTACACTGACCGCCAGCCGCGAGGAGGCCCCCTGCCAGCTTAATCCCCGTATCACCCGCATTCAGTGAGCCGTTCCCTGCATCGGTTAATGTGCCGACTCCACCGCATTGATCTGGGCTGGGAAAGGGCGTCGTCAGGGTTAAACCGGCCGGAAAAACATCGGTAAACGTCACGCCCGTAAGGGGGGTTGTCGCTGTGTTGATGAGGGTAAAAGTAAGCGTGCTCTTTGTTGGGCAACTGGCCCC
The DNA here is from genome assembly GCA_964592995.1 of uncultured Nitrospirota bacterium. Lineage (GTDB taxonomy): Bacteria > Nitrospirota > Nitrospiria > SBBL01 > CAZOFZ01 > CAZOFZ01. Next base: position 337 of record CAZQIT010000111.1, read on the forward strand.
AGCCGTCGCACTGGTGCAGATGGGATTGGTGACAAAAGACTTGGTGAGACCCGGTTTCCCAATGGACAACGTGGCGCTGGCCCCCGTCGTATTGGAACCCACGTTGGTGGTGGTCACAGCCCCGATGGCGATGTCATTCTGATAGTTTCCGGGTACGCTGCCGGTCACGGGCACGGTGAGAGTACAGGACTCGCCTGCGGCCAGGGTGCCCCCACTCATGCCGACGGTATTACCATTGGTTACGCCACCCACCAGTGTCCCGCTGGAAGTGGGGCCGCAGACCAGAGTGGCCGTCCCGGTGTTGACAAACCCGGACGGATAGGTGTCTGTGACCGCCACACCCAAAATGTTCGGATTGGAGGGATTGGCGCTGGGATTGCTGACCACGATGGTCAAGGTGGAAGTCCCCCCTTCGACAATGGGATTGGGGCTGAACGATTTGGTGATCGTGGGGGGTGCCAAGACCAACACCCTCGCCTCCCCACTGGATGCGCCGAAGGTCAGGCCCGTGGTCTGGGCGGCAAAGGTGACCGATGCGGTATTGGAGATCACCGTGCCAGCCAGAACCGGATCTACCACCGTCGTGGTTGCGGGAATTCCATCCACGATAACGTCAAACTGGATGGACGTGGAGGCATTATAGACCAGGTTTCCAAGACGAAAAACCGCCTGATTGAGGAGCGTGTTGAACTCCGCACTATCAGTATCTATCGCATCTGTCTTTGAAGCCGCGTCAACCTTCAAGCTGTTCGCCGCATACCGTGTGTTGGATGGAATATTGTCGGTCAGTACCACGTTGGTTGCCGTGTCAAAACCGGTATTGGTCATTGAAACGGTATAGCGGATCGTATCGCCGGCCAAGACCGTGCAAGTGGAAACATAGCCTGCGGACGCCGGATCCGGATTGCAAGTCCCGCCACCGGACAACACCTTGACCGCCGATTTTGCGACGTTGCCTGAAACCGCTGGTGTATGGAGATTGGTGCGGAAAACCAGTACCGCAGGGTAGTAGCGGTCGCCATTCGAACTCGAGTTGCCAGGGTCACCAGAGGATGCCTGAAACTCGGCGCTGGTGTCTCCATTCAAGAGTATCCCTGATGGCACGTTAATCACGGCAATATCAAAACCGAGTTGATTTTTATAGTCCGGATTTTTTCCCGAAAAAATTCCTCCAATGGGAACATGCCCCACCGCATCGGTGATACTGGAATTAAAAAAATTAGTCCCATCTCGGATGGTTCCGGATCCCTGTGTCAGAGAGGTGAACACCCCCGCCGTGGAGCGCCTAATTCCAAAAGAATCGTCTATATTTGAAAATCGCGTTCTGTCACCCTCATAGGCTACCACTCCCAGTGAGGTCGTCACAGGGCCGTTCAGGGGGGTCACAAAGCCACTGACCGGTATCGTCTGAGTCCTAACACAAGGAGTCGTTTCAGGGCTTGCAACACAGGTAAGCCCGTCATATATGGCAATATTTTGTAGTGGAAGACTCGAATCAGCGTAAACCACCACCAGCGCCCAGCCCGCATAGGTGTTGTCGCCAATACTGGTGTCGGTGTTTGGCAAATCCATTCGCATATTTGCAACGATATAAGTCCCGCTCTGAATGCTGGCCGGAGACAGAACCTTAAGTGCCGAATAGCGCTGCGTACCCGAGGAGCCAGATCTGTGGTAATGATCCACCCTGTCAGCCGTCAGTGTCATGTATGAGAATCCGGGGCCTTGCAAATCCACATTGTCGTTATCGGTCAATGTCTCGCTCGTCGATTCCGCCCCCCAATAGAGTGCGGCAAAGACGACGGTTGCACCAGTCGGTATATTGAGCGTCGCAGAACTGGCGTTCGTCTTGGTGAGATCGGCATCCGTGACCTTCTTCCCGTCGAAGTGGTTATCGTTAAGACAGCCCTCCGCAGCACGATTCGAACTGCCTATGACACTGCACTCGTAGCCAACAGCCGTCGCCGTGTCCGAGGTTGCCGTACTGGCTCGGGCAGCGACGCACTCCGCAAAATGGTACGCGGGAGAAGTCGAATCACAGGTCATTGATGTATTTCCGATGATCACAAAATCCCCGCTGATATTGTGGAAGCTGCGCAACGCAAAAGGGCTGAGGACAGTATCGGCCCAAGCATTCTGCGGCAACAGGAGGGCAAACAAAAGGGTCACAAGGGGGGCCAGCATGGCCCCTCGGCCACGGATGCCAAACATTTTCGGGCGCGACGCAGGCCCCTCACCGGAAATGCACTCCAGCCCAATCCGTCGTTTCTGCCACTTGTCAGTCATCCACCGTATCATCAATCCGCCCGTGCCCCCATCCGTGAGACGATTACACCCACATTCAAACTTTGATCACAACAACCCCACACGGCGCAGGATGTCGGCCAACCGAGGCTCTTTCTCCGCATAAGATCGCAACACCTGTTCCACCCGATCCTCTCGATCACCGATCTGCTTCCCTTGTTTTAGAACGGGGTCCAGCGCCGTTCGCCGATCCCAAATGGCAAAACCAATCGTTACGGCCACCACCGCCGCAAAAGCAGCAACAATACCCATAAACAGTGTCATCATTTGACCAAAGCGCTCTTCAAACTGTTCAAAGCGTTTGTCCACTTGTTCAAAACGTTTGTCCACTTGTTCAAAACGTTTGTCAATCTGTTCAAGGCGCTGGTCAATCTGTTCAAAGCGCTGCTCGAAGCGCTTGTCCATTTCATCCAGTTTTACCTCCAGACGAATCAGTCGTTCCCGATCTTCAAGTGTGTAGGGAATCCCCTGAGACGCCGCAGGCTGGATCATTCCAACGAAAAGAGAGACCCCAAAAACCACGGAAACAACTCGCATCGCAAGTATCTTCTGGATTCCCGCCTTCTCGGGAATGACGTTTTTAGAAATGCCCTTCATGATTCCAGAAACGTATGACGCAAAAACCATCATTTTAAACCCATCCCCACCTGGCCTTCCCTCCCTCACCGCCCCATGACCGCCACCTTCGATTCCAACACGATCAGCCGTTCTCGAATGTCGAGGGTAATGTCAATTTTGTCGTCCAGCCTGCGAAATTCGGACGCCATCTCATTCCGGGACGAAACCACGCGATCATCAACACCGCCAATCTTCTCGTCCATGCGTTGGAACTCACTCTTCATCTCCGTGTGAAGGGATGTAATCTTCGAGTCAATCTTTTCGTCCATGCGTTTGAACTCACTCTTCATCTCCGTGTGTAGGGATGTAATCTTCGAGTCAATCTTTTCGTCCATGCGTTGGAACTCACTCTTCATCTCCGTGTGCAGGGATGTAATCTTCGAGTCAATCTTTTCGTCCATGCGTTGGAACTCACTCTTCATCTCCGTGTGCAAGGATGTAATCTTCGAGTCAATCTTTTCGTCCATGTGCTGAAACCGATCATCGACACGGCGGAATTCGGACTGCATCTCGTTTCGCAGGGAATCAACTTTCTCGCTCAACTTCTCGTCCAGAAAGTTGATCTTTTCGTCCAGTCGCCTGATCTCGGTGCTGATGTTCTTCTGCTCCAGCCGACCTAAATCCACTGACTCCTGAAGTCGCTTGAGATCCGGAACAACAACTTCCTGAAAAATCTTCTGAATGTCCAGCTTCATGATTATCTCAACACCTGTTCTACCCGATCTTCTCAATCACCGAGATGCTTTCCTTGTTTTAAATCCCATCCTAACAAAAAGGGGAAGTTTAAGAATAGGGCCGCTATTCGATCTGCAGGTCACGGAACTGCTCGGACTGCCGCACATCGGTGGCGTCAAAGAAAATGAACTTTACGCGCCGACTCGTTGCAAACTCTTCCCGCGTTGCGTCGAACTCGGGCGATTCAGACGCTCCTACCCCGCCGGTCTTGATTCGATCCGTCGCCACGCCGACCGACACCAAATAGTCCCGCGTGGCCTCTGCACGACGTAACGAAAGGGCCAGATTATGGGCCTCGCTGCCCCGACGATCCGCATGTCCGGTGAGTTTTAATTTGATGTCGGGATGGGCACGCAGAATGATGGCAATCTCGTCTAGTACCTCGGCGGTAATGGAATAAACACTCGACTCGTCAAAGGCAAAGTGCACCCGCGTCGCCAGCACCTCCATCTCTTGGACGGCAACCACAATCGGAGTTGGCCCCGGCGGTGGGGGTAGCGGGGGTGCTGGAGGTGGGGGCGGAGGCGGAGGAGGAACAACCTCGGCGACGGGCTGCGGACAGGCGGCCAGTTTCGCTGTCGCTTCCTGCTCTAGCCTTTCCGCCGTCTTTACATCGGAGCGCGCATGTCGCCATCCCATCTCATCATATTCGTGACCGGCGCGCACCAGTCGCACCTCCAATTGCGCCGTGGCCTCCTCCGCACAGTGAAAATCCTTATGCGCCTTCAACGCCGCGACACGCTGCCACAAATCTTTTCGTAAAACCGTGCCATCCTTCATGACAACGGTCTCCATCCCAGCCTGAGACGACTTTTGTTCCAAGGCTTGAATAATATACTGGGCTTGGGAAAGGGCCTCCTCAATGATCCCCGTCCGATCATTCTCCACATCTTCACGGTAGGCAAAATCCAGCCAGGCCGAGGCCTTTGCAAAGCGATAGCTGGCCACCGACACCCCAGCGGCATTGAGCGCCTCAAGGCGCTTTTGCAGACCGTCAATCGTGCGCACATCTTCCGCCTCCCCCGAGACAGTAGCGCAACCCGCCAACATCCCCATCACCAGCAAGCAGACCCACTGTTTACGGTATTTCATGGCCTTCATCTCCTTAACATTCCCAAGAACGCCGTCACCTTCCACCACCCCTTCGGCCATCCGAATTCGATACCCTAACTTTTGAAACTTGACGCTAGTGTTTAATTTCATAAATGAGCGATTGTATTCTGTTCCTCGGTTCCAATCCCACCACTACCTCCCCTTGCACCTCCTTGTAAAGGAGGGGATTCCTCCCCTTTGCAAGGGGAGGTGAGGAGGGGTAGAAAGTATCGCAAACTTTTGCAACTAACACTGGCATATCGTTACGACAATCGTAAAATCGCAGCTTCCATCTTCTCCAATCCTGCAACCAGTGTTTCCTGGGAAACGGCGTAGGAAAGCCGCAGATAGCCTGGCGCGCCGAACGGTTCACCCGGAACGGTCAGCACCCCAGCCTCTTCCAAAAGATAGGCCGCCACATCTGCAGCACTTTGAATCGTCTTTTGGGCAGATCGCTTTCCGATCAGACCCTGAACGT
>CAZQIT010000112.1:0-7463 GCA_964592995.1 uncultured Nitrospirota bacterium
GTCCGGTTTGCGGCGTCCTTCCCCTGCACTTTGTCCCGGCGCAATTTTCCCTCCGCCTGGGTTGCCCGGAACAGATTCGCCGCCAGCTCCGTGCTGCCCATGTGATCCAGAATCTTCTGACTCTTTTTCAATCTTTTGCGCCGGTGGATATCCTCCATCTTCAAGCCGCCGTAGAGCCCCATGTATCCGTGATTCTGAAAAACAGCGTAGTCGATCGGCTCCACGACGCCGGCGCCTTTGGCCACGTCGGCCAGTTGGACGTTGTGGCGGCGCATTTCCTCCCGCAAAAGAAGCCGCCGCTCTTCCTCGATGCGCTCATCCCCCAGTTCCTGCCGCCGCGTCTGGATGGCGAAATAAGTCTGTCCCTGCGCCACTATTTCCTTCTTGGGGTCGGCGTTCTGGATAGCCAGATAGCAGGCGTAGCGTGACAGGAGAACGGTTTTGACTGGCCGCTCCGCACTGCTCCCAATGGCGACCATTTCGGTGACGTCAACGAAATGGTCTTCAAGGCGGTGTCCACTGTTAAAACAAGCCAGCTTGGCCTTCTCAATCACCGCCTCGAAATTACGGTAATCGCCATAGCCCAACACCTCGGCAAAGTCCCGACTGGACCAATGTTCCACGCCTGCATTGTTCGTGCGTTTGATCCGCTCGAAAGGCGAAAGCGGGCGTCCAGTCGTCTGTTTGATTTCTTTATTCATCCGTCCGTTCCACTTCCCGGCTGCTTGCAAGCGATCACTTCCAATTCCGTGATGATGTAATCCACAAAACGATCCTGTGGTTCGGTCGGCACGCGATCCACCACTTGGAAATCGAAGGCCAGGCCGATCACCACGCTGCGGGCCTTTGCCAGCAGCCGGTCGTAATATCCCGCGCCGCGTCCTAGTCGGCTACCATCCCGCCCGAACCCCACGCCGGGTACGATCCACAGGTCAACCGCCTCTACCGGCACGGGAATACCGGAAGTCGGCTCCAGGGTTCCAAACAGGCCGGGGCGAAACGTATCGCCGGTTCGGACTTCGGAAAGGGCGGGCAGCCCATCACATACCGTCGGCGCCGCAACCTGCTTCCCCTGCCGGAGCGCTTCCCGAATGATGTCATCCGTCTGCACTTCGGTGGGTGTGGCCAGATAACAATGGATGCAATCCGCTGCGGAAAAAGCGCCGGAGGAAAGAAGATGCGCGGCGATCTCCCGACTTTTTGAGCGACATTCTGCATAGGCCAAGTCGCGCCGCCGCCGCAAAGCCTGCGTGCGAACCTCTTTTTTGTTCGTCAGAATCAGCACGTTCGGAGCGTAGCAAGGGGTCAATTATAAAGTCAATGACGCACAGCGAAGGTGTCCAGTGGAAGCCGTATCCGGCCAAAGAGAACATTCTCCCTGTGGTTTTAACAGCGGCAAAACGGCCCTAAGGACGAGGCTCATTGGGCTTCGCCCAATGAGGGGACGACGCAAGCCCCTTTAATGTGGATGGCACGCGGCAAGGGGAGTGTGATATGTTCCGCGCAGCCGATGAAGATCAACGAAATTTTCAAGAGCATTCAGGGGGAATCCAGTTATGCGGGGCTGCCCTGCGTGTTCATCCGTACCACCGCCTGTAATCTGCGCTGCGGATGGTGCGATACGGCCTACGCTTTTCACGAAGGCGAAGAGCAGGCGATGGCGTCGATTCTGGAAACCGTTCGTCGTCTGGGATGCCGCTACGTGGAGGTGACCGGCGGGGAGCCGTTGCTTCAGGAAGAAGTCTATCCGCTCATCCGCGCGTTACTGGATGAGCACTATCACGTACTGGTGGAGACCGGCGGCAGTCTGCCCATTGATCGGCTGGATCCGCGTGTGACGGTGATTATGGACATCAAGTGTCCCGGAAGTGGGATGAGCCAGACGGTCTGCTGGGAAAACGTGCGGCATCTGAAGGCGGGTGATGAGGTCAAATTTGTGATTGCCGATCGAGCCGACTATACTTGGGCGCGGGAAGTCCTCGCGCAATATCCAACGCTTCAGGAGCGATGCGTCTTGTTCTCCCCGGTCTTTGGCAAAATGCCGCCGCAGGCGCTGGCCGAGTGGATATTGGAAGACGACCTGCCGGTGCGTATGCAGCTTCAGATGCACAAATATATCTGGGATCCGACCCTGCGAGGAGTATGATGGAAATCACGGTGACGCGCCGATCGTCCCAAAAGGATGGGGTACGGCTGTTTTTTCAATATGAAGATGAAGCGATGTCACCGGAATCTGCGGCCATCGACAGAATCGTCGGCGGCGCCATCAAGGCGGCCCTGACGTCGGGGGAATGCACGGGAAAGTTTTTGGAAACAGCCCTGCTGCGCACTCACCACGAGATGCCCCATGTTCTGCTGGTGGGCCTGGGAAAGCGGAAGGAAATGACACAGGATCGGTTGCGGCAGGGGATGGGGTGTGCCGCGAAGGTTGTTCGAGATGCAGCGCTGGACCGCTTCTATACGACAATTCCGTTGCAAGACGCCTCCCTGTCGGAGGTCGCGCCAGCCGACGTGGCGCAGACCCTGTCCGAGGGGGTCTGCCTGGGCCTCTATCAATTCCAGAAGTATAAAACGGATCGTCCGGCCTCCCGCGCGATTCTGGCTGTCGCGCTGATTGCACCGAAGGGGAGTGATGCGGCACAAATGATCGCGCTACGCGCAGGGGCGCAGCGGGGGGTCTGGATTGCCGAGGGGGTCAACGCCGCGCGCGATTTGTGCAACGCACCGGCAAACATGATGACGCCGTCGTGTTTGGCCGAAGAGGCCAGGGCCATCGCGGCAGAAGGGAACATGTCGGTCTCGGTGTTGGAGCGTGAAGAGATGATCGGCATGGGTGCACTGTTGGGGGTGTCGAAGGGCACGGCGGAGCCGCCCCGGTTTATTGTGCTGGAATATCGGGGCGCGCCCAAAGAGACCCCGCCCGTGGTGCTGGTGGGGAAGTCCGTTACGTTCGACTCCGGCGGGATATCCCTCAAGCCTGCCGAAGAGATGGAACGGATGAAATATGACATGACGGGCGGGGCGATTGTGTTGCAAACGATCCGGGTGGCGGCAAAACTGCGGTTGACCTTGAATCTGGTCGGCCTGCTTCCGGCAACCGACAATATGCCGGGGGGCAACGCCCTGCATCCGGGCGATGTGGTGACGACGCTTTCGGGCAAGACGGTCGAGGTGATCAACACCGATGCGGAAGGACGGCTCTGCCTCGCCGATGCCCTGGGTTATGCGGCCCGCTACAAACCCGCCGTCCTGATTGATCTGGCAACGCTGACCGGCGCGGCTTCGGTGGCCCTGGGCGCCCATGCGATGGCCCTGTTTGGCAATCACCCCGCGTTGATTGCGCAGCTTTGCGCGGCGGGAGACGAGAGCGGCGAGCGGGCCTGGCAACTCCCCTTGTGGGAGGATTATTTCCCGCAAATCAAAAGTGACATTGCGGACTTGAAAAATACGGGGGGTCGGGCGGGCGGGGCGATTACAGCGGCCCTTTTTCTGAAGCAATTCGTGGGGACGACCCCCTGGGCGCATCTGGATATCGCAGGGGTTTCCTGGAACAGTGAAGGGCCGCGCGCCTATGTCCCCAAAGGGGCCACCGGTGTGGGCCTGCGCTTTCTGATTGCCTATCTGACACAACGGGCTAAATCACATGCCTGACCCCCATATCGGTGCGCTCCTGATGATCGGGTTTGAGGGGGAGATGCCGTCTGAAAAAACGCAGGCGTTTATCCGGCGACACCGGATCGGCGGCGTCATTCTTTTCTCGCGCAATGTCAGCAGTCCGGCCCAATGTGCACGGCTGACGGAGGCCCTTCAAAAATGCGCCCCCGGTCTGTTGATCGCCGTGGATCAGGAGGGGGGGCGCGTTTTGCGTCTGGGCCTGCCGTTTACGCCCTTCCCCTCGGCCCGGCGTCTGGGGGCATATGACAGCCCCGAAATGTCCTACCAGTGTGCGGCGGCGATGGCAGCGGAGTTGACGGCCGTCGGCATCAACATGAACTTTGCCCCTGTTCTGGATGTGGACACCCACCCCGACAATCCGGTCATCGGAGACCGCGCCTTCGGCACAACCCCTTCGCCGGTCTCCCGACATGCGGTGGCGGTGATGAAAGGCTTACAGGATCAGGGGGTCATTGCTTGTGGTAAACATTTTCCGGGTCATGGCGACACCACCGCCGATTCGCACAAGACCCTCCCCGTCGTAGATCATTCCCCCGCTCGCCTGCACGCCGTCGAGCTTGCGCCCTTTACCTCGGCGATTCGCGCGGGGGTGGCCTCCATCATGACCGCACATGTCCTCTACCCCCAATTGGACAATCAGTGGCCCGCTTCGCTCTCTTTTCCGATCGTAACGGGCCTGTTGCGAAAAACGCTGGGGTTCGACGGAGTGGTCATCACAGATGACCTGGAAATGAAGGGGATTACAGAGCGGATGACCGTTTCCGATGCGGCGGTGCTGGCGCTTCAGGCCGGGTCGGACATGGCGCTGATTTGTCATTCCGAAGACGAACAGCGGGCCGCACTGGAAGCCTTGATTCACGCCGCAGAAGGGGGAACCCTGTCGGCTACGCGTCTTGAGGAATCGCGTGCGCGCGTTCGCTGCCTTAAGGAGCATTTTGTGAACCGACCGCATCGCCCGGCGTTCACGCCGGAAGTCATCGGATGCGAAGCGCATCACGCGCTGGTCCGGACGGTGAATCCTGCGCACGGCGACATGCTTCGCACACTCGCCAGGTGACGGTGGTTTTTCAATGGCAGTTCTCACTGAGACCTTTTTTACGGAGTAACAACAGGTGACGTTTCGTTTCTAAAGAGTCTCTACCCCCATCACCCAAGAACGTTGACAAAAGAAGGGCAGCGTGACACCCTCCGTCTTCCGATGGAAAAACCGATGATCGCTTGTCCCCGAAAATACGGCATTGCGGTTCTTCTGCCGTTGTGGCTCTTCTTCACCTTTGGGATTTGTCTCTGGGACAGCGCGTCTGCGGCAACGCAGACGGTGGAGTCGGCGCATGCCCAACATGGCCATTCGGCGGCGGATAACCATCATGCCTCGGGGGGAAGCGAGCACTCCTGCTCCGGATCAATCTCTGCTGCCAAAAACGACCCTCACCAAAAGGGACACGCCTTCCAAAAGGTCGGAGGGACTGATTATTCCATTTCAACTGGCCTGACGCAGTCTGTTGCGTCGTCGGGACATCTCCCGCTTTCGCTCTCCAACACGCGCGTCCTTCCAAAACTCCTCTCCAATTTTTATCAGCTTTACTCCAACTACAGAATCTAAATCTCCCGCGAAATCGGTAAAAGGTTGTCATCTCGACCGATAGGGAGAGATCTTAAACGGGCTGTTCTCCGTAAGATTTCTCGCTTCGCTTCGAAATGACATTTTGTATCGGGTTTCCCGAATTTGTATCGGGTTTTCCGAAACGGTATCCCAGCGGGAGGTTTTCTTTGAAGTCGATCATTCAAACTGTTTTGATTTTTAGCATTTTGCTTTTTTGCACCAGACCGGTTGGGGCAGAAGAGTCTCTGTCCGAGCCGTTGACGCTTTCTGCGGTGTCGTCTCTGGCCATCAAAAACAATCTGGAACTTAGGGCCGCCCGACACAACCTTGGAATCGCAAATGGGGATCTCATCGGCGCGCGGGATTACCCATTCAATCCAGCACTAGAGGTTGAAGGCGCAAATAAAGATCAACCGTATCGTCTTGGCATTTCGCAGGAAATCGGATGGCCGGGGAAACGCCAACTCCGAAGGAATGCCGCCGAGGCAAATCTCAATCGGGTTTTCAGCGATATTTAAGACCGGGAGCGCTCTTTAATTGGAGAGGTCAAAAGCCTCTTTAATCTTTATCTCCATCTTGCACGAAAGCTCCAATTTGCCGAGGAATCAATCGCGCTGAATGAAAAATTGGTGGAGACTGCACAGGCGCGATCCAATGCGGGGGAGTCCCCCGGTCTTGATCTCAACTTGGCGAAGGTTGCGTTGAACAAGGCGATTAACGATCAACGCGCCATTGAAAGTAGTCTCTCATCGGCGCGGGGCCAACTCAATCTATTGATGGGAAGGGGATGGAACACCCCGTTGGTCGTTGGGGAGCATCTCCATTTTGCCCCAAAGAGACTGGAACTTGATCCCCTTCTGGCTTCCGCGAAACGGTTACGGCCTGATCTTTTGGCCCTTCAGGCAGAGAAAGAACGCGTAAGATTTATAAAAGAACTTTCGCTGAAAGATCGGTTTCCTAATTTCACCCTTTCCCTTTTTTCGGAGCAGGGATCACGAATCGGCGGAAAAATCTCCATTCCCCTTCCATTATTGAACCGCAACAAAGGACCGATTCTCGTAGCCAATGCGAGGCAAGATCAAATAGAAATTGAAGTGGCGGCCAGAGAAGCCGTCATTGCGCAAGAAATTGGAATTTCCTTTGAACGATTTTCTCTGGCGCAGAAGAGCGTGACACTTTTTGAAGAGGGAATCCTCTCCCAGTCGCGCGACAACCTTGATCTCATTCGATCCGCGTATGAGTCTGGAGAAGTGGGGATTACAACGGTTATTCAGGAGCAGGAGCGTTTTATCAATACCAATATCTCTTATTTTAACACCCTAGAAGAGTATCACGCCGCCCTCATTGATCTTGAGACAGCGGTCGGGGAAAATTTGGAGGAACTCAAATGAAAAAAATAATCTGGATCTGCGGCGGGGCCGTTGCAATTGCGTTGGCACTGTATCTGTTTTACAAACCCTCTTTTTTTCTCTCCTCGCCTAAAGAGAAAGATAAAACAGAGGCGACTGAAAAGATGAGCGGGGACCATGACGAAGCGGAAGAGCATCATCACGATGATGACGAGGAGGAGGCTCAAACGCCGGGGGTTGTCCTGACCGAATCAGCAAAGAAAATGATTGATCTTTCGACCGCTTTGGTGGAAATGAGACCGCTTGAGGAAGTGATTCGTTTTTCTGGTGTTATCTCTACAGATCAGAATCGGGAGGCCTTCGTCAGCCCGCGCGTTTCTGGAAAAGTCGAAGCGGTTTACACCACCCTTGGAGAGGAGGTCACAAAAGGACAGAAACTGCTTGAACTAAGGAGCGTCGAATTGCAAAACCTTCAGGTGGAGTTGTTGCAGGCATTGACCAATTTCAAGCTGTTGGAGCAAGACCGCGCCCGAATTGAGGGGCTGGTCGAGAAACGGATTGTTGCATCGAAAGAGCTTTTGAAGGTTCAATCGGATTATGAAAAAACGAAACGGGAGGTCGAAGGAATTAAACAAAAACTCACCCTACTCGGCCTCACAGAAAGAGAGATCAACCAAATCGTTCGGGAAGAGAGGATCACCCCATTGCTCCCTGTGCTGGCGCCCCTTGGAGGCCATATCGTCGAACGGAACGTCACGCTCGGCGAAGCGGTAGAGCCACAGCAGAAACTGTTTCGGAGTATTGATCTGGCGCAGGTTCTGGCCGTAGGAAATGTG
>CAZQIT010000113.1:0-2610 GCA_964592995.1 uncultured Nitrospirota bacterium
AGCGACAACAACGGATGTTTTCTGGGGTTCTGAAAACAGCCTGCGGATGGAACCCCTACGGGGTGGGGCTGCTCATATGTAAAATTATCGAGTCCGATCCTGTTTTTTGACTTTCAGCGTAGAATTTTTCATATCTTCAGACTTCCTGATCCCGACGGGGGTTTTGGCAGTTTTCCGGGAAAGTAGGTTGGCGCCTTTGGCGCGTGGAAAAAGGGCTTTCCCTGTGAAACTGTAGGGGGTCCACCCAGGATGGTTCGCTATGCAAATGTTATTACCCGGATTCCCCGTCGGTGCCATTCGCATTGGCGCTACTGTCAGTGTGCTAAAAAAAGATGGTCAAGTCACATATTTTGTTGGATCCGACAACTACTTCTCTCATAGAGAAGGCGAGCAGGCGTCTGAGCGCTTTGTCATCGCGACGCTCATAAACAATCGTCATATGCGCCTCTGCGATGTGGAAAAATCCGAATTGGGAATCCCGCGCAGAACGATCCAGCACTGGCTCAGACAATTAGACGAGAAGGGGGCCGACTCATTTTTCAAGCTGCGGCGTCAACGGGGGGGCACTATCATGACATCTGAAGTCGTGGCATCGTGCACGCACATGCTGGCCGAAGGGATTAAGGCACCAGAGGTCGCGCGCCGGATTGGCATTGGGGAATCGACCTTGCGCAAAGCGATAACACGGGGAAGCATCGTGATGGCACAGCCAGATTTTTCTGCCGCCCGGGATTGCACGGCGGGGACGAGCAAGTCGGAACGTAGCCGCCAAGATGCGCATGCCGCCGCTGAGGGAATTGGCACAGCCTGCACGCGAGCCGACGAACGTATCGCGGCATCCATTGGCCTGGTCGGGGCATCCGCACGGCATGAGAGCTGCCAGGATGTTCTTATGGGTGGCGTGCTGGCGGGGCTGCCGGCGCTGTGCGCGAACGGTCTTTTGAGTGGTTTGGACAAGCACCTGTCTTTGCCGAAGGGGTTCTATAGCGCGCTGCACATCTTGATCACGCTGGGATTCATGGCGCTGGGACGGATCCGTCGTCCGGAAGGACTGCGGACGAACCCGCCGGGAGAATTGGGCAAGGCCGTCGGACTAGATCGGGTTCCGGAGGTGCGGACCCTGCGCGCGAAGATCGCGTTGCTGGCAAAGAGCAGCACCCTGGCTGCGTGGGGAAAAGAGTTGTCCCGTACCTGGATGGAGGCCGACCCGGAAGAATCCGGATACCTGTATATGGACGGTCATGTGCGAGTTTATCACGGCACCGGCGCGCTTTTGCCGAAAAGGTATGTCGCGCGGGAGAAGCTTTGCTTGCGGGGGACGACGGACTACTGGATCAACGATGCTGTGGGGCGCCCGTTTTTCGTCGTTGCCAAGGCGATCACCGACGGACTGGCGGCCACCCTGCTCAAAGATATCGTTCCCGAACTGCTGGCGGATGTTCCCGGGCAACCGTCGCCGGCGGAGCTTGAAGCCGATCCGCTTCTGCACCGGTTCGTCGTGATCTTCGACCGGGAGGGCTCCACCCACAGCCTGCTCTCCCAGCTATGGGCGAATCGCATCGGCGCCATCACTTATCGCAAAGCGGTCAAAGACCTCTGGCCTGAGAAGGATTTTTCCGAGGTCGAAGTGCCCGTGCCAGATGGCGGGGTGACGCGCATGCTGTTGGCATCCAAGGAAACAGTCCTGTCGGCAGGGTCGTCATCGCTGCCCGTGCTGGAGGTTCGCCGGATGACTCAGACCCAGCATCAGACCGCCATCATCACCACGGCGCGACGCCTGCTCCATCCGGTCATTGCTGGCCGTATGTTCTCCCGATGGTGCCAAGAAAACTTCTTCGCCTACATGATGGAACACTATGATATAGATGGCCTTGTGCAGTATGGTAGCGATGAACTTCCTGGCACATTGGAAGTCGTGAACCCGGCTTGGCGAGCCCTCGATCAGGCGGTGGTGGACAAGCGCCGACAGTTACGTTCACTGCGGGAAAAAATCGGCTCAACTGCACTGGAAAATGATGGCAAGGCCATTCAGGTGAGCGCTGAACGGTTGCAACAGGTGCAGGGCCTGGAGGTCGCCGCGGACGAACTACGCGCCCAACGGCGGGCCGTGCCTCGCAAAGTGCCTATTGTTTCGCTGCCGGAAGACCAACGCCCAAAGCAACTCAGGCCGTTGGCCAAGATGCTGACCGACACCATCAAGATGATCGCTTACCGCGCTGAAACGGCCTTGGTCGGACTGCTGCGTCCACACCTGGCCAAGGAAGACGAGGCGCGGGCCATAATCCGCGAACTATTCATCTCATCCGCGGACATCGTTCCTGATGAGCAAAAGAAAATCCTGACTATCCGCATCCATCGCATGGCCTGTCCAGCCCACGACAAGGCGATCAGCGCCCTGCTGGTTCAACTATCACAAGCCGCCTTTATCCACCCAGAAACCGGGATGCGGATGGCCTACGTGCTCGTCTGAAAAGCAAAAGGCGCCAAACCATTTTCCTCCGGGATCAGGAAGTCTGGAGTTTCACCTACAAGGCCAAGGATCCCAGCGGCGCGCTTTCCGTCGAAACCTTCGTTTTGTTGACCCTCCGGGATTCCAGCTCCAGCAGCACC
>CAZQIT010000114.1:0-11567 GCA_964592995.1 uncultured Nitrospirota bacterium
CAACACAGAGTCCCGTTCGTCAGGGCCACCTCATCAGGGCTGAGTTGTTTACCGATGTTTTGTGATATAATCGCCGCCGTAAGATAATGCAGAGGAGGATACTCAAGATGATACAGATTACCGATAAGGCTAGAAAACGAATTGATACCTTAAAACAGCGTCAGGAGGAGCAGCAGGGGAGGAGCGTGGAGGGGCTTCACATTGATGTGCATGGAACGCAGAATCCGGAATATGCTCTGGCCTTTATCGAAGCTGGGAAGGGCGATTCCAGAGACGTAGGGATCGACGTGGATGGCATCCGTGTCTTTATGGCACCACGATATGTGCAATTTCTGGAAGATGTCCGAATCGACTTTGTCACGAATTTACAGCAGACCGGCTTTAAAGTCGAGAATCCCAAGGTCGTTGCCTCCACCGACTCTGTGTCCGATTCGGGGACGCTTCCAAATGTCGATAGTCCGATCTATCAGGCGGTCAAAAAGGTGCTTGACCTCGAAATCAACCCGGCCGTGGCCAGTCATGGTGGACGTGTAACGCTGGTGGATGTGAAAGAGCAGATTGCCTACATTAAAATGGGCGGCGGATGCCAGGGGTGCGGTTCGGCCGATGTCACCCTCAAACAGGGAGTGGTTGTAGCCATCAAAAAGGCCGTGCCGGAGATTGTGGATGTCTTGGACGCGACCGATCACGCCAGCGGACAAAACCCCTACTTCACGCCGGGGAAATAGGCATCGTGCGATCGGCTCTTCCTAAGGGATCATCCATAGAATAACATCCCCAGTCGGGCTGCCGATTCACTCTTAAGTTTTCTGCGTTGCTCATCGCTTACATACCAAAGGGTATGTAAGCGATGAGCGCCTTGCAAACAGGACGACTCGTTTGCCCTTCGTGTATAGGTTATTTCTGCGCAGGCCCTAAACGCAGCAGGGTGCCCTGCCGGCCCACCACCCAGCCGGTATGGGGACCCGTAAAGGCCACGTTAATCAAAAACTCCAGCGTTCCGGAGACCTGCTGCTTCCAGGTCGTCCCGCCGTCTTCCGTGTGGAGGAGAGTGCCTCCGGCACCCACCACCCAGCCGCTCCGCGCATCCGTAAACGACAATCCGAGCAGGTGAACAGGGACGCCGCTGGTTTGGGTTGTCCAATGCCGACCCCCATCACGCGTGTGTAAAATGGCGCCGCCGGACCCCACGACCCAACCGGTGTTCGGATCGACAAAAAAGATTCGATGGAGGTCCGTATTAGTGTTTGTCTGCTGACGCATCCAGACTACGCCGCCATCTTCCGTGTAGAAAACCGACCCACGGTGCCCCGAAATCCACCCCCGCTTTTCATTCATGAAAAAAAGCGATGTCAGAGCCACGGGTGGGAGTCCCTTCACAGTCGTCCAGTGTGCTCCTCCGTCGGTCGTAGAAACCAAAATGCCGTCCAGCGCGCTGATCCATCCCCGCTTCGTATCCACAAACACCACCTGGGTGAAGTCTTTTCTGACACCGCTGACCTGACGCACCCAGGTTTTACCCCCGTCAGTCGTTCGCAGAATCAGCCCCTTGTCCCCAACAGCCCATCCCCGCTTTACATCAACAAAAAAGAGCGACACCAGGATGCTCTGCGTCCCTGTTTCCTGCCGAATCCAATGTTCACCACCGTCGTCCGTATGGAGAATGACCCCCTGCGTACCGCTAATCCAGCCCTGTTTTTCATTCAGGAAGAAAATGCCGCCCAACGCCGATTGAACGCCGCTTTTTGTGGCCTCCCATCCGCCATCAACCGGTGCGGCCGGTGCAGTTGACGTGGTGGGCGTGGAGGGGACTGGAGGTGTACAGGCGCTCAAAAAGAGGAGCGCGACGAACATTGCACAATGTCTCATTTTCGGGAATATGGCACACATGATAAAGACGGGGAAGTGTTCGTCATTTTCTGCGGTGCCATTGTATGCGGTGTCAGAATGGACTGTCAATCCGAGCTACGTCCCCATTTTCTTTGCGATCATGCCGTCCACCGAAGCCCTGCCGCCGCCGGTAAGCATGAGCGCGGCACAGATGGCGATAACAAGCAGGTGATATTCGTATCCCTCGCCCGCCTGCTTGCCGAACCAGTTCATGAAAAAACCGTTGGGCAGATGAACCAGGCCGATCGCCCCCAACATAATAATCGCAAGCGACGCCGCGCAAAACCGGGTGAAGAATCCGGCGATGAGCGACAGCATCCCAACCGACTCGCCAATAATCACCAGAAAGGCGATCATCCAGGGCATGCCGTTGCCCGTAAACATCTCCATCGTCTTTGAAAATCCCATGCCGCCATACCAGCCCAGCAGCTTCTGTGCGCCGTGCGGGAACATGATGCTCCCCATCATCACGCGCAACACCACCGGCGCCCACGTCTCGTCCGTCTCAAACTGTTTCATCAGCAATGCTTTCATATCATTCCTCCTTGTGATTTGATTTGTCCTGGGCACGACCCCCGCGCCCCGGCCTCAATGCCTACCGCTCTGCCACTTGCGGGACGTCCGCATGGATGACCTCTTGGCCGTCTTCGCACGGAGCGCCGTCTCAATAGACTGTTGCGCCCAAGTGCGCATGGCCTCCGTCTCCTCAAACACCTCCGACGGGGCTACGATAAAACACGTCTTCTTTTGGGCCGTTGTGTAGGCTTTATGTCGTCTGGATGCACCAGTGTGGCTTTTCCATCCTGCATAATGGCGATGGGTAAGCCGAGGCGACGATGTTTTTCGATCTCATTGGCCACAGCCTGACGGAGCGCCTTCTCCGCCTTGCGTCCTTCGTCGGATATTTTTACGCGTCGAGGCATTTCGAAAGGTCTCCTTGTTTTTTGATGACGTGGAAGATTCTCGGCATGACAATTTACGGCATACTCCCAGACACCCTGCGATCAGACGCATTCGGTGTGGCACGACTACTTTTGGCAGCGTTTGCGAATTTCTTCGGGTGTTACCCCTGACATTTTCATTAGGCGACGACACCGTCATTGACGGACGTTAACATACTCGTTAACCTGTGCCCAGGGCCTATCGGATATTTTGTTTCCTGGTGGGACATTCCATCATCGTGTTGACGCATGGATTGATGAAAAAGAGCCAAGGGACGCCGCCATCGGAGATTAAAACGGCGGAAATCTACCGAAGGGACTTTTTGGAAAGGAGTCCGAAAGATGAGTGATCTGAAACGATACATCGACGAGCGGAAAGAACGGGATGCAGATTTTGCCGCTGCGTATGACGCAGGATGTGAACAGTTCAAAGTCGGCATCATGCTGCGCCGCGCGCGCGAAGCGGCTGGGTTAACCCAGGAAGACCTCGCTCGCAAACTCCACACACAGAAGACGGCCATCTCACGCATTGAAAACCATGCCGAAGACATCAAATTGTCCACATTAGAGCGGGTCGCCTCCGCCTTGGGCAAACGCCTGGAGGTCCGATTTGCATGACAGTAAATACGCGGCTTCCGCCGCCCCCTTCACCCGGCCTCATGCCGGATGAAACTGTTTTAAAACCATCCTTGCTTGACAAAACGAACGCCCTGTCGTACTCTCTGGCGTGCGATAGCATCATCCCTCTGGAGAGAATCAATGCACGTACAAGACATGCCAATCATTGAGGCGCGCAACACCCTAACCCGGCTTCCCGAGGCCTTTGCAACGACATCGGAGATGGGGGCCGTGGCCGTAACGCGCAGGGGAAAGCCGGTGCTGGCCATCCTGCCGTGGGCCTTGTACGAAACCCTGACAGAAACGCTGGAGGTCATGGGCGATCCGGCCCTCATGGAAGCGTTCCGAGAAGGGGTTCGGGACGCGCAAGCGGGAAATGTCATCGCTTGGGAGACCGTCCGAGAGTCTCTTGCCCCGTCGAACCGCCCTGATACCCTGTTCATTTGATCGCCCCCTACCCTTGCACCCGCTTCTCTCTGCGTCCTCTGCGCCTCTGCGGTGAACACTGCTTGTCTCCTGCTTTTTTTCTCTCCGCGTGAGCCGCCCCTACCGCCCGAATAATTGCCGCACGTAGTTTTTATAGTGCGCGACGTTTCTCTCAAAAAGCGCCAGGTTTCCTCCGGCCTTGTATAGAACGAGCGTCCCCTGTATGAGGGCGACCAGGTAGTCCGCCAGGCTTTGCGTGTCCACGTCTGCGGCCTGCGGGCAGACTGACCGGGCCTCATCCAACATCGCCTTGTACAGGCCCGCCCCCTGGACGAGGTATTGATCGCACACCTCCCGGATGCCGGGGTGGGTTGCGGAAAGCTCCTGGGCAAAATTGCCGAGGAGACAGCTTTTGGGGGTATGGGGGTCGGCGACCCCCTCCAGCATAAAATCAAGCGCCCCGAACAGGCGATTCAGCGGGTCTGCTTCGGACTGGAACGGGGCGGTCTGGAGGTGGGCGCTTCGGACGGCGACAAAGCGCTCAAGCGTGGCCTTGGCCAGCGTCTCCTTGTCCGCAAAATAGTGAAAGAAGCATCCCTTGCTAACGCCCGCCGCCCGGCAGATTTCATCCACAGACGTGGCCGTGTAGCCCTTCTCCAGCATCAGGACCATCGCCGCATCCAGCAGCGTCTCTTTTGTGGATGGGACGCCTGCGTCAGATGGCATATTTTCTGCCCGTGCGTTCTCCTCAATCGTTTTCATGGGGCGCATGATACCAACCGGTTGGTCTTTATGTCAATAAAAACACCGCAAATCAGATACATAATGTGTTAATTTAAGTTTTCCTTAATCTCGGTGACACGCGACCGGTTTTCGATTGACCTTTTTGTTCGAGTGGATTACTTGAAGTATATCGAGTAGCGATATATACTGGCGCATGATCAAGTCCTTTCGCTGTCCCGATACGGAAGCGCTTTTCAAGCGGAAGCGTGCGAAGCGTTTCGTCAACATTGAGGCAGTCTCTCGGCGCAAACTCAACCTATTACATGCTGCTGGGTCATTGGGATTCTTGCAAGTACCGCCTGGTAATCGACTGGAGGCTCTTAAGGGCAATCGATTGGGACAGTACAGCATTCGCATCAATGAACAATTTCGATTGTGTTTCCGTTGGGCGGATGGGCACGCAGAAGAGGTCGAAATTGTGGATTATCATTGAAAAAGGAGATTCAGGCGATGGGCACGAAGCTACCTGCGATTCATCCCGGAGAGGTGTTAAGAGAGGAGTTCATAAAGCCAATGGGCCTCTCCTCTAACGCACTCGCCAAAGCACTCGGCGTTACACCCGCACGGATTAACGAAATTGTGCGCGAAAAGCGTGGTATTAGTGCGGATACGGCATTGCGGTTGGCACGCTTTTTTGGAACCGATGTGCAGTCCTGGCTCAATCTGCAACAACAGTATGACATCTGCTGTGCCGAGGATGCGCTCGGTAAATCCCTCAAGGCAATCCACCCGTGGCAAGATATGCATGCTGCTTGAATCAAACGACAAGATTTGGCCCAACCCGGTGCTGAACACAGACGCGCAAAAAACGCGCTGTGGATTTCCGTTTACAAACTGACGGTTACGCTTCAATCTTCGCCGTTGGTAAATGGCTTTTTTGAGAACACCATGCGTCTTCACAGTCTTACTGTTTTTGGGTTCAAGTCGTTTCTGGATAAAACGGTCATATCGTTTGAACCTGGCATCTCCGCCTTCGTCGGCCCCAACGGATGTGGAAAGAGCAATCTGGCCGATGCTATTCTCTGGACCCTGGGTGAACAGTCGCCCAAAGCCCTTCGCAGCGAACGAATGGAAGATGTCATCTTCAACGGGACGCAGACGCAAAAACCGATCGGCATGGCCGAAGTCTCCCTCATCCTGACCGACGTTGCGGGACAACTCCCCCCCCCCTACGCCACCTATTCCGAAATCAGTATCAGCCGCTGCCTTTATCGCTCAGGCGAATGCGATTACATGATCAACAAGGTCCCCGCGCGTCTCAAAGATGTCCGCGACCTGCTCATTGATGCGGGCGCAGGTTACCGGGCGCACAATGTGATCGAACAGGGGAAGGTGGATCGGTTGATTCTGGCCTCCCCGCTCCAGCGGCGGGAAATCGTGGAGGAAACCGCCGGTATCACAAAGTACCGTCTTCGCAAAGCCGAGGCCCTGCGCAAGCTGGAGGCCACCGAACAGAACCTGCTGCGGGTTCGAGATATTATTACGGAGGTCAAGCGGCAAATTAACGCGCTCGACCGACAGGCCAAAAAGGCCGAAAAATATCGGCAACTCAAGGCAGAACTTACGGTGCTCGACGTGCAGGCGGCGACGCGAGAATGGCACAAGTGGAAGTGCGTCCTCGAAACGCTGGCCGCCGAGGAATCGGAGGGGCAGGCGCATCGGCTGCAGCTCGACACGGAATTATCCAGCGGCCTCCTGCGACAGGAAGAGCACCGGCTGATCCTCGCCGAGAAAGAGACGGCGCTTTCTGGCACTCGGGGCCTCATTTTTGAGGTCGAAACGGGCATACATCGACTGGAAAGCAAAGTTGCAATCTGTCATGCGCAACGGAAAGAGTGGCGCGACCTGGGCGTTCGGATTGCGCAGGAAATCGAAGAAATCCGAGCCACAGAAGTGGCGCTGGCCCTGGAAAAAACAGCGATTGAGATTGAAGCCGAGGCCGTCGAGCAGCGCCTCCCCGAACAAGAAGCCCTCCTTGCAAAGCAGGAGACGGACATCCGTCAGATGGATCAGGATACGGCCTTGAAGTCCGCCGATCTGGAGCGGACTCGGCAGGAACTGTTTCGGCACGCCACCGCTCTCACGCAGGCAAAAAACAATCGGATTCACATCCAGACGCGCCTAGACGATTTTCTGCGTCGGAAAGAGCGCGGCGCCCTGGAAACGATGGAAATCCGGCAGAAAAAAGCCGCTTGTGAAGCAGCGCGTTTAGCCCTCGTGGACAATCTGTCTGCACTGGGTCAACACCATGACCAGGTCGCTTCGGCCCATATGGCCACACTGGCCCAGGCGCGGGAGATCGAGGCGCGTCTGGATGCCGATCGCACCGGGCGAACCCAGGCCAAAGAAGCGTTGGCCAAAACGACGGCTGCCGCCGCCGCTCGTGAAGGATTTTATCGCGGACTCCTCCCCTCCGAACCGGCCTCTCTGCCGCGTGCCGGAGGCATTATTGCCGACCTGCTGGATGTTCCGGTGGCCTATGAAACAGCTATTGAAGCGGTCGTGGAGAGCCGATTGCGCGGGATCGTCCTCACGCATCACACGGAAATCCAACAGTGGATTGCGCACTTGCGGGCCTCCGATACCGGCCGCGCGACCTTCTTCCTTCGCACGCCCCGCCTTCCGCAGGCCACCTCCACTGTAACAGGCGACGGAATTATCGGCGATGCCCGAAACCAGGTCTCCTGTCGTCCCGAAGACGAGCCGATTGCCACGCTGCTTTTGGATGGCGTGATGATCGTTTCCGATTTTGACGCGGCCCTCCGCCATTGGGCAGATGCGCCGCACATACGGGCGTGGGTCACCAAAACGGGGGAGGTACTCTATGCTTCCGGAATGGTCACGGCAGGAAAACAGACCGGCATTCTGGAGCAAAAACGAGAGCTGGCCGTCCTGTCCGCGCAGATGAGCCGCTTGCAAGATGAAATCCGGTCGTTCGATGTGCAAATTGAAACCGGAGAAGGCGCGCTTCGTGCCGCACGACTGCAAATAGAATCCCTCGGACGGGAAATGCGTTCGATGGAAATCGAGCAACTCAACGCCCGGAAGGACCATGCGGCAACCCTTTCGGAGGGCCTGCGCCTTCAGGCCGCCCTGGACCGGCTCCTTCTGGAGGAATCAGAACGGGACACAGACGAGACATCGCTTTCCGGCATGATGCAAAAAGAGGCCGTTCAGGTGGCGGAACACCAAAAATCCCTCTCCGAAAAAGAGACGGGCGTGCGCGAAGCCGAGGCGCATCTTACGGAATTCCGACGCAGGCTTTCCGCCTCCAAAGAGGAGGGGACCCGTCTGACCCTCATCACCGCGCAGCTTCGGGAGCGGCGGCGTCATCTGCGTGAAAAAATGGAACAGATCGTGAAGTCCAACGAAACGCTGCGGCGGCGCGATGCCGAGAAAAAAGCGCAACAGTCGTCGTTTTCCGAGCGGATCGACTTGGGCGTCGCGGAAGAGACGCAGATGGTCTCCGCAATCGGTGAAAAGGCTTCGGAACGGGAGCGTCTGTGGGTACTCCAACGGGAAAAACAAGCGGAGCATACGACCCTGACGGAAGTGCTTCGGCAGGGAGATCAGGCCATTTCACAACTTCGTGCCCAGATCGGAAAAGTGCAAAAGAGGCTTCAGGATGCGGCACTGTCGCGTGTTGAAGCCGAAATGACGCAACGGAATATCCAGGAAACGACGCGGACGAATGACGCCGTGGATGTGGCCCTGTTGCCCGCACCCACCGAATCCTCCCCCGATGACGCAGCGGCGGCGCGTGAACGGATTGCGCAGCTCAGACAATCGCTGAACGACTTGGGTGATGTGCATGTCGGTGCCATCTCCGCCCATCAGGAGTTGTCGGAGCGTTTCGGATTTCTCACGACACAGGAGACGGATCTCTTGACCTCCATGGACAGTCTCAAGGCGGCGATTACAAAAATCAACGCCACGACAATGGGCTTGTTTGTGGATACGTTTCACCGAATGAATGATAAATTCCAGGAGGTGTTCACGGTCTTCTTTGGCGGGGGCCGGGCGGAGATGATTCTGACGGACGAAGGACATCCTCTGGAGTCGGGAATTGAACTGATGGTTCAGCCACCTGGCAAAAAACCGCGCAGCATCACGCTGCTCTCCGGCGGCGAGAAGGCCCTTTGCGCCATCTCCCTCTTGTTTGCAACCTTCCTGATTCATCCCGGGCCGTTCTGCCTGCTGGACGAAGTGGATGCGCCGCTGGACGAAGAAAACGCCCGTCGATTCACCGGCGCCCTCAAAACGATGTCGGAACGCATTCAATTCATCGTCATGACCCACAACAAGCGAACCATGGAAGCCGCAGATGTCCTCTATGGCGTCACCATGGAGGAGCCGGGATTATCCAAGCTGGTCTCCGTCCGACTGCGCGAACACGATGGCGATCCCAAAAAAATCCCCCTATCAGATACCCCACACCATGCATGAATGACCGGGCCCCAAACCGGGGCTTGCGGTAGAATGTAGAATATGGAGGCGGTGTAGACTCGCGCCGCTTCACTTGGAGATTGACACGGATGATAAAGGTTCTCGTCACGGGTGGCGCGGGGTTTATCGGCGCAAACTTCGTCCGTTTCTTTTTGGAAAAGAATCCCGACCACGCCGTTATCAATTTTGACGCCCTGACCTACGCGGGCAATCTCGACAACCTCTCAGACCTCGCCCACCATCCCCGTCATCAGTTCGTTCGAGGCGATATTGCCGACGCCCAGGCGGTGGACGTCCTGGCGCAGGAAACGGAGGCGACTCTCCACTTCGCGGCGGAGAGCCATGTGGACCGCTCCATCCTGGAACCGGGGGCGTTTGTCCACACCAACGTGGTCGGAACCGCCGTCCTGCTTGCGGCCGCGCGGCGGCATGGCCATCGCCGATTTATTCATATCTCCACCGATGAAGTCTACGGCAGTCGGCTTTCGGGCCACTTTGACGAGGCCGCACCGCTTTCACCCAGCTCGCCCTATTCGGCCAGCAAGGCCGGCTCCGACCTCCTTGCGCTCTCCTACCATAAGACTTACGGCCTGCCCGTCATCGTCAGTCGCTGCACCAATAATTACGGGCCGTATCAGTTTCCCGAAAAGATGATCCCGCTGATCATCACCCACGCCCTTGCCGACCAACCCCTTCCGATTTACGGCGACGGGCTGTACGTGCGGGACTGGCTGCATGTTCTGGATCATTGCGACGCGATCTACCGTATTTTTCACGACGGGAGGCCGGGGGAGGTCTATAACATCGGCGCGCAGGGCGACATGACCAACCTTGAAGTCGTCCGCCGCATTTTGAAAATCCTGGGCAAACCCGAATCGTTGATGACCTATGTCAAAGACCGTCCCGGCCACGACCGGCGCTACGCCGTCAACCCGGACAAGATCAAGCGCGACCTCGGCTGGACGCCCATCCACGACTTTCAGGCGGGCCTTGAAGAAACGGTGCGGTGGTATTGTGAACACGCGGCATGGTGGACGCGGGTAAAGACAGGTGAGTACTTGCAGATGTACGAAAAAATCTACGGGGCAGCGGCATGAACGTCCTGTTGACGGGTTCCGGGGGGATGCTGGCACGGGCCTTTTTGAACAAGACGCCGCGTCACTGGAACGTTCGCGCCCTGGATCGGGCGTCGCTGGACATTACAAATCCCCATGCGGTGGACGAAGCGGTGTCGGCGTGGACGCCCGTTCTGGTACTGAACTGCGCCGCCTTCACGCGGGTGGACGATTGTGAATCGCAACGTGCGCAGGCCGACGCCGTCAATGGCGCAGGCGCAGGGCATCTGGCGGCGGCCTGCCAGGCGATTGGCGCGAAGCTGATCCATTTCAGTACCGACTACATTTTTGACGGCAATCAGGATCAACCTTACGACGAAGCGGCCCCTGCCGCTCCGATCAACACCTATGGCGCATCAAAGTGGGATGGCGAATGCCGCGTGAGAGAGGGACTAACGGATCATCTCATCATCCGCACGCAGTGGCTCTATGGGAAGGGCGGACATCATTTTGTCGAGACGATTCTGCGTCTGGCCGAGAGGCAGGAGACATTGCGGGTGGTGGACGATCAGATCGGCTCACCGACCTGGACGGAAGACCTCTCGGAGGCGACGCTGGCGCTCATTGAGGCCGGGGTGACTGGAACGTATCACCTGGTCAATTCCGGTCAATGCAGTTGGCACGCTCTGGCCTGCCAGATCGTTAAAGAGGCGGGGCTTTCCACAAAAGTCCTCCCCTGCACCACCGCCGAATTCCCCCGTCCGGCGCGGCGTCCCGCACGCGGAGTGCTCTCGACGGAGAAGGCGCAAAAGATATTGGGCCGTGCGCTCCCGCCCTGGAACGTGGCGCTCCGGCGCTTCATGCGGTCGGTCTAGGCGCCGACGGCAGGCGTGGTGTACACCGTCTGCGTGTCACTCGGGCCGGAGAGGTTCGTCGAGGCCCCCCACACCTTCCCATCTAAAAAGAAACCAGCGTCATATCAAACATTCTCTCCACCATCCAGATAAAAGCCATGACGGCCATAAAGAGGGAACCTGCGGAAAATATAACGCGTTGATAAAACACGGAATGTCGAAGCCGATAAGCCGCTGGTGTCGATGAGAATGACCTGACGCTTGCGTCCGGATGGGCCATCCGGTGGACGCAACGACGGAAGTGCTTTCAGGAAGGCTTCGGGAGCGGGATCGATCTGCCGCATTGCTGACATCTGACAGCCGTCCCTTCACTTCCCGTCCTCCCGTGGGAACACCTTGATCCAGGGACTCTTCTCTGCAGTACCCATTTTCTTGATCCGGTCGGTCAACTCGGCACCCCAGCTTTTCCCCTGAACAACTTTGGAGAGCAAAAATACATCCAGGGAGGCGGCCTCCTCCCACTTGCCCGCCTCTTTCACCGTCTTCTCCAGCAG
>CAZQIT010000115.1:0-9009 GCA_964592995.1 uncultured Nitrospirota bacterium
TCTCAAGGTGTCCACCAATCAGCGGCTTGACGACCTCAAGGCGTCCACCAACCAGCGGTTTGACACGCTTCAGGCGACGCTCTGGCTGTTCATCACCATTGCCCTGGCCATCATGGGTGCGATGGGCAGGATTCTCTGGGAACATCAAAGACAACTCACCGCCATCCACGCCTCCCTCGAAACGCAGAAAGACGCAATGGTCTTTTTCAAACGCCTTATCGAAAAGCTCCTTCCTCCAAAAGGCGTATTGTAAGCGATTGCAATGCGTTAACCAGGGCGGCCAGGGGGGTCGCCCCTAACAAGAACAGGGCCTCATCGTCGCAGCCTCCCCCTAAAGTTTTTGATTTTTTATCCGATTCAGGAGTTTGTGAATTTATTCCCGAATACCTTCGAAATGTTATTGCAAAAAGACCCGAAGCCATGTTAAAGAGGGCGACGGGTTCTTTATTATTCCACTAATGTTGGGAGATCTGACATGCGATTCATTCAATCTGGCAGCGGGCGATTTTGGTTTTGTGTGGGGCTTCTGTTCGGTCTCCTCGTGGGGATGCCCCACAGGGCGGAAGCGGCGTCGGCCTGGAAATTTGATAAGATCGCGGCGGGGAGTGCGCCTGTGGGCAATTGTCCCCCTGATGTGCGTCTGACCGGCCTGGACTTTACCGCCAATAACGAGCCGGTGGTTGGCTGGAGCGAAAACATAAATTGCACACCCGACAATATGCCGGATGCCCAGTTCTTCCTCTCTCAAAAGTTGAACTGGGCGAAGGGGTCCCTCTCTTCCGGCGCCATCTCTACCTGGACTTTCAAGACCCTCATCGACCCTTGTTCTACCTATTTCTATGATATTGAGAACCCCTCGAATCCCGCAAATTGCCCGGGCCTCATGGGTGTGCCGGAGCTGGTGCTCACCCCCAGTGGCGTCCCCTTTTACGTCTATATGCGTCAGGGGGATGGTACCGCTGGGACGAACAGCAGTTCCATCTACACCTTTGTGGCCAACCTGAGTACGAATCCGACAGGCCCCGGGATACCGGGTTCTCCTCCCGGTGGCAGTCTCGACAGGCTGGACAGTCTCAATACCGGCCCGTCCGTTTTTCAACTCCTGGCGGCGGCTATTCCCAAGGTGAAGAGCGATGCCCCCCAGTGGGTGCGTGGTTCGCCCGCCGGGGGGGGCACCTTTGTTGGATCATCTTCGGTGACTTTTAGTTCGTTTCCCCTTCGTGCCCTTGATTACGCAACCGGGCCAGCCGACTTGGCTAATCCCAACGGTCAGGACCACATCGTCCTATACGACGCTAAGCTGAAACGATTGTTTTATTCGAATGACGCTGTTTCGTTGAGGCGCATTTTCGATACGGAACAGCCTTCCGGCGTGTCGGTGGTGGCGGACGCCAAGAACATTGTCCATGTGGCGATGTCTGGATTCACGGGTAATCTTGGAGATCAGCTCGTCTATACCGCCTCTGCCGACGGCGGCTTCAACTGGGCGAATCCGGTCGTGGTGGCGGAGGGGGGTCGGAATCCGTCCATCGCGCTGGATGGGGCGGGATTCCCCTGCATGGCCTACTGGTTGGCCGATGACATCTGGCTCTCCTGCCTGAGCACAGGATGGAAATCGTCCAAGGTTGAGTCGAGCACGGTGACGTCATTTGCCAAGGCGACCAATAGTCTATTCGCCCCTGAAGTTCGGCTGATGTACGATCGGGTGGTGACGGGTCTCAATCCTGCCCCCAAGCCCCGCATTCTGGCCTATCGTTACAACACCAATGAGTTGCTCCTTTCGGACAATACCGACAGGCCACCCAGTGTCACAAATCCGGGTTTGCAGACCAAAGCTGAAGGGGCGATGGTTTCGCTCAAAATATTGGCGACAGATCCGGATGGGGATTCCTTGTCGTTCGTGGCTTCGGGGCTGCCACCCGGCCTCGAAATCAACGGGACAACCGGAGAAATTATAGGCGCCATCCCCTTTGACGCGGCGGGAACATATACCGTAACCGTGGCGGCCTCTGATGGCACGATCTCCTCTGCGATCACCTTTACCTGGACGATCACCAACACAAACCGTGCGCCGGTGATCACGGAGCCTGCGCCGGACCAGACAGGATCGGAGGACAGCAGTAAGCTCATTACCTGGTTTATCACCCAGGAGTTTATTCAGGCCGAGCTTGGGCACTCCATGGACCCCGACCTCTACACCCTGGCCACGAATGGTGCCCCTCTGGTTTTTTCCATCGTGGGGCCGAGCTGGGTTAAAATTCAGAAAGAAAATGAGTTAGATTCGAATGGCAAGATCACCACGGCGGGGGGGTTGATTACCGCCAGCCCGACATTTGGTGATTCCAGGGCCACCCCGTACATCATTACCGTGACGGTCTGCGACGGCCCTGCTACCGGCGCCACGACACTCTGCGCGAACTCCTCCTTTAACTTGCTCATTGGGCATACCAACCGGCCCCCGGTCATCACGTCCCCGGAGGCGATCACCCGCATCACCGGCACCGAAGGGACCACGCCGGTGCAAAATGTCCTGGCCACAGATCCGGACACGGGTGATACCCTGACCTATAGCGCTGTGGGGTTGCCAGATGGCCTTTCCATCAATACGTCCAGCGGTGTTATCAACGGCGTTCTGAATTACACCTCTTCGAGCACCTATACTCCCACGATTACCGTGACCGATAGCGCGGGTGCGTTCGACGAGGTGGCATTCACCTGGGTGGTGGACAATGTGGCGCGCCAGCCGGTGCTGACCCCTCCGCCCAGCCAGATCACGCCCGAGGCGGAACCCTACGAATACCAGGTGGTGGCCACCGACCCGGATGGGGCGCAGTTGACCTACAGTATGGATATCAGCCCCCTGTTGCCTGGTGTCGAGATTGATCCGTTGACCGGCCTCATCAGTGGCACCCCCGACTACAGCACGGCGAAGACTTACTCCATTACGGTTAAGGTCATCAATGGGCCGGAAAGCGTGGGGCTTTCGGCCTCGGCCACATTTACACTGATCATCACCAACACCAACCGCCCGCCGCTTTTGACGGCGCCGGATGACCGCCTGGTCGAGCAGAACACGGCCGACGTGGAGGGGGACTCCATTCAACTGACCCTCAATCAGACCAACTATCAGGCCTCGGACGAGGACAAAGACTTCTTGACGTTCAGTGCGACCGGTCTGCCGCAGCGGCTAAACATTGACCCTCTGAACGGAACCATCACGGGGACGATCAATCTGGACACGGAGGTGCGCATCCACGCGGTGAAAATTTGCGCCACCGATGGCACGGACGAGACCTGCGATACCTTTTCATGGGAGGTGAAAGAAAAAAATCGCCCCCCCGTGCTGCCCGTGCTGCAAGATTTGACCACGCCGGAAGGGACATCTCTTACGCCGATCACGATTTTTGGGACAGACCCCAACCTCAAAGACGAGCTGACCTACACCAGCAATCCCTTGCTTCCCTTTCCGCCCAACCTGAGCTTGTCCAGCGGTGGCCAGATTACCGGCACGGTCACATTTGAAGCGGTGGGTACCTATGTGATCGAAATCACGGCCACCGATGCGGGTGGGTTATTTGCTCAGGACACGTTCACCTGGATCATCACCAACGTGAACCGGCCGCCCACCGTTGAGTCTCCGGGGAACCAGACCTCCACCGAAGAAGACAGCCCGTCGCTGCCCATCCTGGGTGACGATCTGGACGTCGGCACCACGTTGACCTATTCGGCCATCGGTCTTCCACCGGGCCTTTCCATCAATCCGTCCAGCGGCCTCATCAGTGGAAAGCTGACGACCACCTCCAACGGCACCTACACGGTGACGGTCACGGTCTCCGACGGCCTCCGGAGCGCGTCGGTCTCTTTCACCTGGAAGGTGAACAACAAAAATCACCCACCGTTGGTCAACAACCCTCCTGGCAATCAGACCAATGCCGAAAACTCTGTTGTGTCTCTCTGTATTATCGCCACCGACTCGGATTCCGACACACTGGTCTACAGCGCCGTCACCACCCTGCCGCAAGGCCTTTCGATTAATCCCGGCACGGGCTGCATTACCGGCACCCTCCCCTTTACCGCTTTTGGTGACTGGGTGGTCAAGATTGATGTGTTTGACGGTGTTGATCACGTTGGGGTTGATTTTATCTGGCATGTGCTCAATACCAACCGCGCCCCCACGCTGGTGCTGCCTGACAACCGCACCGACACAGAGGGGCAGACGGTGCTCCCGCTGGTACTCAGTGGCAGCGATCCGGACGGCGACGCATTAACTTATACCTTCTCCGGGACTCTGCCGCAGGGCCTGACCCTGGATTCCACAACGGGCCGGATTTCGGGGACGCTGACCTACGAGGCCGCAGGGACATACGTTATTGTCGTAACGGTGTCGGATGTCACCCTCAGCGCATCACAGACCTTTACCTGGACGGTGCTGGGCGCCTCTCGTCCCCCCACGATTGTGGATCCGGGTTCTCAGACCAGCACGGAAGGGGTGCCCGTAACCCTGACCCTGAATGTGAGCGATCCTGATGCGGGGTCGACCCTGACCTGCGAGGCCTTCGGATTGCCTGCGGGGCTGACGATCAACGGGCAGACCTGCGTGATTACGGGGACGCCCCCTTTCACTGCGTCGGGGGGCTATCTGGTGAAGATCACCGTCTCCGACGGCGAATCGTTGCCGGTGACGCTGTACGTTAACTGGGTGGTGCTGGACCAAAATCGTGCGCCGGTGCTGACGCCGCCGGTCAATAAGACCAGCGACGAAGGGACATCGGCGGTGTTTTCGTTTGTGGCTACCGACGCCGACGGCAACATCCTGAGTTACACCATCACGGGACTTCCGGCGGGCCTGACCTATTCCCCCTCCACGGGCCAGATTACCGGCGTGCCCACCTATATTTCCGCAGGTGTCTACGCGATTGAGGTCACGGTGAGCGACGGGGTGTTGACCGACAAGGAGGTCTTCATTTGGACGGTTACCAACACCAACCGCCAGCCCAACTTCTCCGTCATTCCGAATCAGGTCAGCACCGAGGGGGCTGTGATTGTGCTTCAACTTCAGGCGTCTGACCCGGACAACGATCCCTGGACCTACACCGACCTTGATCTCACCGACCCCACCCGGCATACCCTTCCACCGGGCCTGACGCTTAATCAGGCCAACGGCCTGATCACGGGCACGTTGCCCTTTACGTCGGCGGGCAATTATCTGGTGACAATAACCGCCTCGGATGGGCCACTGTCTGACATCAAGAGCTTTACCTGGCAGGTGCTGGATAAAAATCGTCCGCCGGTCTTAACCGATCCGGGTTCACAATCCAGCAACGAAGGGGCGGGGGACAGTCTTGATCTGGGCGTATCCGATCTGGACGGCAATAGCCTGACTTGCAGCGCTGCGGGGCTTCCTGCCGGGCTTTCGATAACGGCCACCACCTGCAAGATCAGCGGCACCCTCACCTATGAATCGGCGGGCATCTATCCCGTGGTGCTGATCGTTTCGGACGGCACCGACACCGATCAGAAAACAGTGCTCTGGACCGTGACCGCCACCAATCGGCTGCCTGCCCTGATTACGCCTCTCAACCAAACCCATGTGGAGGGGACCATCATCATCCTGCCCATCGAGGCCAGTGATCCGGATGGGGACGCCCTCTCTTATTTTGCCACCGGCCTCCCTCCGGATTTGACGATTGTGGAAACCACAGGCTTCATCAGCGGGGTGCTCAACTTTTCTGCGGCCAATACCTATGGTGTGACGATCACCGTGAAGGACGGTACGGGTCAGGTGAGCACGAACTTTACCTGGGTCGTCACCAACGCCAATCGCGCACCGGTGGGGGTCAACCCCGGACCACAGAGCAGCATGGAAGGGGCGACGGCATTCCTGCAACTCTCCGCCACCGATGAAGACGGCAACGCCATCACCTTCTCTGCGACCGGTCTCCCGCCGGGGCTGACGATCACCGCTGCGGGGCAGATTTCGGGCACCCCCGGTTTCACGGCGGCGGGCACCTATCAGATTACGGTGAACATCTTCGACGGCATTGCCACGACCCCAATGGTGGTGACTTGGGTCATCACAAATTTTAACTTGCAGCCGACCCTTTCCTTCGTAGTGGATCAGACCCATGCCGAAGGGGATGTCCTGGTCTCCCCCACAGGCACCCCCCCCGCCCTTCAGCTTGTGGCCCAGGATTCGGATGGCGACCCCTTCATTTTCAGTGCCACGGGGCTTCCGCCCGGATTGGTCATTGGCAGCCTGACGGGGACAATTACCGGATCCATTCCCTTCACGGCGGCGGGCAACTACACGGTGGCCGCCACGGCCTCCGACGGAATTTTAAGCAGCAGCACCACCTTTGCCTGGACGATCACCCCCAAGAACCGCGCCCCCGTCTTGCAGCAGTCGGTGGATCAGACCGGAACGGAGGGCCAGGGGGCAGCGCTCTCCCTGGTGGCCACCGATGACGACGGCGACGCCCTCACCTACAGTGCTACGGGCCTGCCGCCGGGCCTCAGCCTGCCCAATTCGGCCATTGGCACGATTAGCGGCACCCCCACTTTTGAGGCCGCTGGAACTTACCTCGTGGGGGTGACCGTCTCCGACGGCACAACCACCGATGTCAAAAGCTTCAAATGGACGATCACCAATACCAATCGTCAGCCGATCATCATCGCTCCGGGACCACAGGTCAACTCCGAAAACCAGACTGTCAGCCTCTCTGTGGTCGCCTCCGACCCGGAGTTGACCCCGGTGACCTACAGCGCGGTGGGGCTGCCACCGAATCTCACGATCAATTCGAGCACGGGGGAGATCACCGGCACGATTTCATTCCTGTCGTTTTCGGGCTATCTGGTGACGGTAACGGTCAGCGACGGATCGTTGTCCAGCAATGTGATCTTTGTCTGGACGATCAACAATGTCAATCGTCCGCCGGTGATCAACACCCTCCCCGCGTCGAGGACGACGGCCGAAGGGGTCTCGGATGGGGTGACGGTTGTGGCCTCCGACCTGGATCAGGATGCGCTCAACTACAGCGCCACGGGGCTTCCGCCAGGGTTTGCCATCAATCCGGCCAGCGGCCTCATCTCTGGCATCCCCCCTGCAGCCACGGCTGCCTCCTATACCGTGAATGTGACGGTGTCGGATGGCACGGCCACAGCCACGGGCGCATTTGTCTGGACCATCACCCGCACCAATCGGCCGCCAGTGATTACCAATCCGGGGGCGCAGACCACGCCGGAGCAAGGGGTGGTCTCGTTGCAGATTCTGGCCTCCGATCCGGACGGCGACCCCCTCAGCTACGCCGCCACCGGACTCCCCTCCCCGCTGACGATTAACGCCACCAGCGGCCTGATTACGGGCGTGCTGCCCTATACCGCCCTGGGCACCTACACCGTGATCCTCTCCATCAAAGACGGTCTGCTGCTCACCTCGACCGATACCTTTCAGTGGAGCGTTACCAACACCAATCGGCCGCCGGAGGTCACCTATCCGGGGGGGCAGTTCGGCACGGAGGGGACGTCGCTGACCCTTCAGATTGTGGCCACCGATCCGGACGGCGATGCCCTGACCTACGGCGCGGTGGGCCTGCCCTCTGCGCTTTCGCTCAATTCGGCCACCGGCCAGATTACCGGTACCCCCACGTTGGATTCGGAAGGGGACTATACGGTCACGATCTCGGCCTCGGACGTCTCCAGCACCACCAGCCAGAGCTTTGTCTGGACGATCAACGGCACCAATCGTCCGCCGACGGTCCCCCCTCCTGTCAATCAGACCCATGCGGAGGGGGATGCCGTGTCGCTTTCCATCGGGGCCACCGATCCGGACGGGGACAGCGTGACCTATCGCGTCACGGGCCTGCCGGCCAATCTGGCGATTGATCCTGCGGGCGGTTTCATCACCGGCACACTCAGCTTTGATGCGGCACAGGCCCCGGCCTACACGGTGGTGGTGACCGTTTCCGATGCCCTCTCTTCCAGCGCGCAGACTTTCTTGTGGACGGTTACCAACACCAATCGGGCGCCGCTGCTGACCAATCCGGGCAATCAGACGACGGCGGAAGGGGTGCTGGTCAATTTCCCGACCACGGCGACCGATCCGGACGGTAATACGCTCAACTATACCCTCACCGGCGCACCGCCGGGCTTGATTATCAATGGTCTCTCCGGCGTCATTGGGGGGACCGTGCCCTTCACGTCGGCGGGCTTCTATAGCGTGACCCTTTGCGCCTCCGACGGCAGCTTCTCCGACTGCCAACTCTTCACCTGGACGATCACCAACACCAATCAAAAGCCGACGGTGGTCAATCCGGGCAACCAGACGAGCAACGAAGACGACCTGATTGCGCCGCTGGACATCAGCGCATCCGATTCGGATAACGATCCGCTGATCATCACGGTGACCGGTCTTCCCCCGGGGCTGACCTTCAGCCCGATTACAAACCAGATCACGGGACGACTCGATTTTACTGCGGGGACCTATTCGGTGACGATCAAGGTGGATGACGGCGGACTTTTCACCACCACGACGTTTACCTGGACCGTGGGGAACACCAATCGGCAGCCGGATGTGGTCAATCCGGGGCCGCAGACCAGCGCAGAACTCACCAGCGTCACGCTTCAGATTCAGGCCTCGGATCCAGACGCGGATTTCCTGACGTACAGTGCCAATCCTCCGCTTCCGCCGGGTCTTTCGATTGATAGCACAGGTAAAATTTCCGGTAGCCCGGCGTTTAACGCGGCGGGGGTCTATACCGTGACCCTTGTGGTGAGTGATGGCAACCTCTCCCGCAGCACCACGTTTGTCTGGACGATCAGCAATACGAACCGTCCGCCGGAGATTAACGATCCGGGGCCGCAGAATTCGGTGGAGAGCGACGGCGTTTCACTTCAGATCAGGGCGACCGATCCGGATTCCGACCCATTACGCTACAGTGCAACCGGATTGCCGCCGGGCCTGGTCATCGGGCCGACCACCGGTTTAATCAGCGGCACCCTCACTTATCTGGC